>URRX01000075.1 GCA_900550345.1 uncultured Anaerococcus sp.
AATGGTTTTTATAATATGACAGAATCAACAGTTTATCCTATTTTGCAAAGATTATCAAAAAAAGGACTTATATTTTCATCAAAAGAAAAATCTAAAGTTGGACCAAAAAGAAAATACTATTATATAACCAAAAAAGGGGAAGATTATTTGATAGATTTTTCAAAAGATTTTTTGGAACTTGAAGAAAATGTAAGAAATATTTTAGGAGTAAAAAATGATAATGAGAGTAGATAAAATGATTGGAAATGCCAATCTCGATACAAGAAAAAATATAAAAAGAAATGCAAAAAAAGGTGAACTAATAATAAATGGTCAAATAATAAAAGATTCATCAGTAAAAGTTGACCCAAACCTAGATGAGGTAATATATATGGGTGAGCTTGTAGATTATTTTGACAATATTTATATAATGATGAACAAAAGAGAAGGTCTTATTTGCCAATCAAATGAACTAGATGGTACGGTAATGAGTGATTTGGATGAATTTTATTTAAATTTGGACCTTGCCATAGCAGGACGACTTGATAAGGATACAACAGGACTTTTATTATTATCAACAGATGGAAAATTTATCCACAAGGTAATAAGCCCAAATTCAAATATTTGGAAAAAATATGAGGTTGAAACATCAAAAAAAATAGATCCTTCTTTAGTTGAAATTTTTGAAGATGGAGTATATATTAAAGAGGATGACTATTATGCAAGAAGTGCAAAACTTGATATAATAGGAGAGAAAAAAGCCTATGTATATGTAACAGAAGGCAAATTTCATTTAGTAAAAAGATTATTTTCAAATAATGATAATGAAGTAATAAAATTAAAAAGACTCGCTATAGGAGAATTAGAATTAGATCAAACATTAAACCCAGGTCAATATAGAGAACTTAGCGAAGAAGAAAAAAATTTATTTATAAACGATTAACACATTAATCCAAGATAAAAAATGTGTTAAGGAGATAGTATGTACGAAAATCATATAAAATTTATATTGGACAAAATACTTGCAATATTTTCATTAATAGTTTTAAGTCCTATAATTCTTATCACAGCAATAATAATAAAAATTATGGATCCAAAAGATCCTGTCCTATTTATCCAAGAAAGATCAGGAAGAAATAGAAAACCATTTAAATGTTATAAATTTAGATCAATGAGAACAACCGCTCCACAAAATGCATCAACATGGGAACTTGAAAATCCAGAAAATTATATAACCCCTTTTGGAAAATTTATAAGAAAAACATCCATAGATGAAATTCCACAAATATATAATATTTTAAAAGGAGATATGTCTTTTGTAGGACCAAGACCTGTAATATTAAAAGAAGAAAAACTATTGGATTTGAGAGAAGAATACGGTGCTTGTGGTGTAAAACCAGGAATAACTGGACTTGCCCAAATATCTGGAAGAGATGATCTTCCGCCAAAACAAAAAGCAAAAATGGATGCTCTATATGCAAAAAATGTAAATTTTGTAAATGATATAAAATTATTTTTAAAAACAATACCTGCTGTTATATTCGGAGAAGGAGTAACAGAAGGAAAAAGAAATGAAGAAGATTTTAAATAAGATAGATAATACATTATCTATCTTATTTTTATTGCATTTTTTTAAAAAATAAAATAAGAAAAAACTTTTGTGAAATTGTTTGCATTTAAAAAAGTTATATGATAAAATGAAAATGTAATAAATATATTTGGAGAAGCGAGCACTTATTTAAAATAGGTCTCGCTTTGTGTGTTTGGAGGAGAAATGATAGATATAATGGACTTACTTTTTGAAAATCCTTGTATTATGGCTATAAAAGATAATACGGATTTAAAAGAGTGTTTAAAAGATGAATACGAAAACAATAAAGTAGTTTTTGTTTTATATGGAAGCATTGAAACAATACCTGCAATTGTTGAAAAGTTAAAAGACCATGATAAGGTTGTTTTTGTTCACGAAGATCTTATTGAGGGACTTTCATCATCTTCTTTATCATCATCATTTATCAAAAAATACACTAATGCCGATGGAATTATTACAACAAGAAGCCAAAATGCTGCTTATGCAAGAAGAATAGGACTTTTATCTATATTAAGATTTTTTGTACTTGATTCCCTATCTTATAAGAATGTAAAAGAAACATTAAAAAAGGCAAATTGCGATCTTGTTGAAATACTTCCTGGTATTATGCCAAAAATTCTAGATGATATAGAAAAAAGAACATCAATCCCAATTATTGCTGGAGGGCTAATTAGAGATAAAAAAGATGTTTTTGATGCCCTAAATTCAAAGGCTGTTGCTGTATCATCATCAAATCATAATGTTTGGAAAATGTAAAAGGAGTTTGTATGACAAAGTATATAATGGCGCTAGATGCTGGAACTACAAGTAACAGAGCAATTTTATTTAACAAAAAAGGTGAAATAATGTCTGTTGCTCAAAAAGAATTTACTCAATTTTTCCCACACCCAGGATGGGTTGAACATGATGCTACAGAAATTTGGTCAACACAACTTGGTGTTTGTACTGAAGCAATTGCAAAATTAGGAATTGAAGCAAAAGATATTGAAGCTATAGGAATTACAAATCAAAGAGAGACAACAATTGTTTGGGAAAAAGAAACAGGAAAACCTGTATATAATGCAATCGTTTGGCAATGTAGAAGAACTGCTGATATGGCAGATCAATTAGTAAAAGACGGTTATAGAGAAACAATTCAAAAGAAAACTGGCCTTGTAGTTGACCCATATTTTTCAGCAACAAAAATTAGATGGATTCTTGATCATATTGAAAATGGACAAGAAAGAGCAGAAAACGGAGAACTTTTATTTGGAACTGTTGATACATGGTTAATTTATAACCTAACTCGTGGAAAAGTTCACGTAACAGACTATACAAACGCTTCAAGAACTATGATTTTTAATATTCATACTCTTGAATGGGATGATGAACTTCTTGAAATTTTAAATATTCCAAAATGTATGCTACCAGAAGTAAAACCATCAAGTCATGTTTATGGAAATACTTTTGCAGGATATTTTGATGGTGAAATTCCTATAGCAGGAATTGCTGGTGACCAACAAGCTGCACTTTTTGGACAAACATGCTTTAACAAAGGTGATGCTAAAAATACTTACGGAACAGGTGCATTCTTACTTATGAATACTGGTGAAGAAGCAGTTAAATCAGACAATGGTCTTGTAACAACAATTGCTTGGGGACTTGAAGAAGGAAAAGTAAATTATGCCCTTGAAGGATCAATATTTGTTGCAGGTTCAGCAATTCAATGGTTAAGAGATCAATTAAGAATTGTAGATGCTGCTGATGATACAGAATATATGGCTACAAAAGTTGATGATACAAATGGTTGTTATGTAGTTCCAGCTTTCACAGGTCTTGGTGCTCCATATTGGGATGCATATGCAAGAGGAGCAATTGTAGGACTTACAAGAGGAACTAGCAAATATCATATAGTAAGAGCAACTCTTGAGTCCCTTGCATATTTAACAAATGACGTTTTAGATGCAATGGCAAAAGATTCTGGCGCACCACTTAAAGAATTAAAAGTTGACGGTGGAGCAAGTGCAAATAATTTCTTGATGCAATTCCAAGCTGATATGATTCAAACAAAAGTAGAAAGACCAGAAACTTTAGAAACAACAGCTCTAGGTGCATGTTATTTGGCAGGTCTTGCAGTAGGATTCTATAAAGATCTTGAAGAAATTAAAGAAAATAGACTTGTAGATAAAGAATTTAATCCAGAAATTTCTGTTGAAGAAAGAGATAAAAAAGATAGAAACTGGCAAAGAGCTATGCAAAGAGCATTTGGTTGGGCAAACCATTTTGAAGAATAATTTTACAAATTATAAAAATTGTACTATAATATAGTTAACAAGTAAATAAAGCGATGAGAAAGCGAGTTGAAGTAAGCCCTACTTTAGCTTGCTTTTTTTTTCATTTAAATTTAGATTGAAAGGAAAAAATATGTTTGATGCAATAATTATAGGAGCAGGAGTAACAGGAACATCTGTAGCCTACCAACTATCAAAGAAAAAAGGAAATTTCTTAGTTTTAGAAAAAAATGAAGATGTATGTACAGAAACATCAAAAGCAAATTCAGCGATTTGCCACGGTGGTTATGATGCAAAACCAGGTAGTTTAAAAGCAAAAATGAATGTAAAGGGAAACCACATGATGGAAGAAGAATCCAAAAAATTATCTTTCCCTTATAAAAAAATCGGAACACTAGTTCTTTGCCACAGCGAAGAAGATATGCCAAAATTACAAGCTCTTTATGATCAAGGAATTGAAAATGGCGTTAGTGGTATGGAAATAATAAATAGAGAACAAATCTTAGAGATGGAACCTAATATAACAGATGATGTAGTTGCAGCTTTATATGCCAAAGAAGCTGGAATTGTAGATCCATTTTTGATGAATATAGCATTTGCAGAAGTTTCTAACATAAATGGGGTTGATTATAAATTTAATGAAAAAGTAGTAAAGACTGAGAAAAAAGAAGGTTATTGGTTAGTTACTACTGAAAATAATACATACGAGACAAAGGCTATAGTAAATGCTGCAGGAGTTTATGCAGATGAAATTCACAACCAAGTTTCAGATGAAAAATTTGAAATAAAGGCAAGACGTGGAGAATATTTACTACTAGATAAGGATACAAAGGGTTTTGTAAATCATGTTATGTTTAACCTTCCTACTGAAAAAGGTAAGGGAATTCTTGTAACACCAACAATTGATGAGAATACTCTTGTAGGCCCAACTTCAGACTTTATCGACGATAAGCACGATAGACGTTCAACAAGAGAACACATAGAAGAAGTAGTTGAAAAATCAAATCATACAGTTAAAAATGTTCCTGTAAGAATGGTAATAACATCATTTTCTGGAAACAGAGCCCACGAAGTTGGTGGAGACTTTATCTTAAAAGAAAGCCTTGATGGATTTTTTGACTGTGTAGGAATTGAATCCCCTGGTTTAACATCAGCACCAGCTATTGGTGAATATATGGCAAATCTTGTAGATGAAAAATTAAACTTAGAAGAAAATAAAGATTTCACATATGATAGAAAACCAACACCAAAAACAAGTGAATTAAGTTTAGAAGAACATGACGAATTAATCAAAAAAGATAAGAAATACGGAAAAATAATTTGTAGATGTGAATCTATTACAGAAGGAGAAATTGTTGATGCAATCAATCGTCCTCTTGGTGCTACAACTGTTGATGGAGTAAAAAGAAGAGTAAGAGCCACAGCAGGAAGATGCCAAGGAGGTTTCTGCCTACCAAGAGTTATGGAAATTATTGCAAGAGAAACTGGTGTAAATTATGACGATGTAGTAAAAAATGGAAAAGATTCTTACTACATAAAAGGACATGTAAAGTAAGGAGCATTTGAGATGAAAAATTATGATTTAGTAGTAATAGGTGGAGGTCCTGCAGGACTTGGAGCTGCTGCTCGTGCCTATGATGAAGGAATTAAAAATATATTAGTAGTTGAAAGAGACGAAATGCTTGGTGGAATTTTAAACCAATGTATCCACAACGGATTTGGTCTTCACAGATTTAAAGAAGAACTTACAGGTCCTGAATATGCTCAAAGATTTATAGATGAAGTTGAAAAAAGAGATATAGACGTTTTATTAAATACAATAGTAGTAGATTTTGCAAACGACAAAACTATTACCTTGATGAATGAAGAAAACGGAATGTTTACAATAAAACCAAAGGCAGTAATTCTTGCTATGGGTTGTAGGGAAAGACCAAGAGGAGCCCTAAATATTCCAGGAAGCAGACCTGCAGGAGTATATTCAGCAGGAACAGCTCAAAGAATGATAAACCTTGAAGGCTATATGCCTGGTAAAAAAGTAGTAATTTTAGGATCTGGTGATATAGGATTAATAATGGCAAGAAGGATGACCCTAGAAGGTGCAGATGTTCAATGTGTTGCTGAAATTATGCCATTTTCTGGAGGACTAAAAAGAAATATAGTTCAATGTTTGGATGATTTTGATATTCCACTATATTTTAATACAACAATCTCATCAATAGAAGGAGATGAAAGAGTTACAGGATGTACCCTTTCAAAAGTTGATGAAAATATGAAAGTAATACCAGGAACTGAAAAACACTTTGACTGTGATACAATTTTACTTTCTGTAGGACTTTTACCAGAAAACGAACTTACAAAACAAGCTCAAATAGAAATGGATCCAAAAACAAAAGGAGCTATCGTTTCTGATAGGTTAATGACAAATGTAGATGGAGTATTTGCAGCAGGAAATGTATTACACGTTCACGACTTAGTAGATTATGTAACAGAAGAAAGTGAACTTGCAGCAAAAAATGCAGCAGATTATATAAAAGATAAATTCCAAAAATCTCAAACAGATCCAATATACTTAAAAGCAGGAGATGGAATATCTTATACCCTCCCACAATATATAAATCCAGATACAATGCAAGATGAAGCAATAATAAGATTTAGGGTAAATAATGTTTACCAAAATAGAGTTTTAAAAATGTATGTAGATGGAAAAGAAGTTACAAAGAAAAGAAAATTAGTATATGCTCCAGGTGAAATGGAAAACTTAATACTAAAGAAAAAAGACATAGATGAAAATGCAAAAGAAATAGAAATAAAATTGGAGGAAATATGAAAAAAGAATTAACCTGCATAAATTGTCCTCTAGGTTGCCTTGTAACAGTAACAATGGATGAAAATGGAAATGTAGAAAATGTAACAGGAAATACTTGTAAAAGAGGAGAAGTTTACGCAAGAAACGAAGTAAAAAATCCAGTAAGAGTAGTAACATCAACAGTAAAAGTTGATGGTGGAAAAGAATACTCAGTTTCAGTAAAAACTGCCGATGCAATTCCAAAAAATAAAATGGGAGAAGCAATGGATGAAATAAATAAAGCAAGTATAGCAGCTCCAGTTAAAGTAGGAGATATAGTTATAGAAAATATAGCAGATACTGGAATCTCATTAATAGCTACAGCTAACAGAAAGTAAAATCAAATAAAATCGCATTAACTAAAAAAGTGATGAGCATAGAAATTTTTCAGCTCATCACTTTTATTTTACTTAAATTTCTTATTTAATTTTTCAATCTCAGCTTTTGTTGAAAAATATATTAATGACCAAATAATTAAATATATTATAATAAAAAATAT
>URRX01000076.1 GCA_900550345.1 uncultured Anaerococcus sp.
AATTAAAGACGAAGTAGGTAATGATTCTTACCAAGAAGAAATTATTAAAAAAGAATATTCGGATGAGTTTCTTATATCATCAATTATTAGAATTTTAATTAAATTTTTAAGATTCGAAAATAAGTGTCAAATTAAAACAGATTTAAGTTTTGATCAACAAGTAAAAATTAATCAGATACTTAGGTATATTTATTCTCATATGAGCGAAAAACTTACCTTAGATAGGTTATCATCCACTTTTTTCATCAGTAAGTCTACTTTAACTAAATATATAGATGAAAATACTGGTTTTACTTTTACTGAATTATTAAACAGGATTAGATTTTCAAAAGCAATTGACCTACTCATGTTTTCAGACAAAAGTTTGACTGAAATAGCAAAAAGTGTAGGCTATACTGACTCTTCTCATTTTACAAAAATTTTTGAAAGTACAGAAGGAATAAAACCCGGTGAATTTAAGAAATACTATAATATAAAACAAATGAGTCTAAAACAATCAGAACAAAAGTTATTGGTTGATGTAGTAAATTACGAAATAAAAAACTTTAATGATGCTGACTTAACCATAGGAAAAGTCGCAAAAACTTTCGGAATTTCAACATCTGAAGTTAATAGGCTAATATATTTTCAATTTGAAAAAAACTTCTATGAATACTTAGATGAACTTAGAATATCAAAAGCATGCGAATTATTAAAAACTACTGATTTAAAAATCATAGATATAGCAATGAAAGTTGGGTATAATTCTACAAGAACCTTCCAAAGATCGTTTGGTAGGATTACTGGTATGTCACCTAATAAATTTAGGTCAAGTATTAATTACCAAGATTCTGAAGGAAATATAATATAAAATTATAAAAAGGAGTAAGTATGAAATTTATAGCAAGTGATTCATTTTGGGAATTATTTCCTGAAGCAGAAATTGGACTTATCTTATTTAAAGGTATTAAAATGGAAGAAAAATCTAACAGAGAAATAAGAGATAAGCTTGATGCTGCTAATGAAAAAGCATTAGACTATCTAACAAAACCTGTTTTTAGCGAAAATCCAGTAATAAAGGTATGGAGAGATGCATTTCGTAAATTTAAAACAAAAAAAGGAGCTCGTTGTTCTATAGAAGCCCTACTAAAAAGAGTTTCAAAAGATAAAGATGTTGGAAGCATAAATCCACTAGTTGATATTTACAATGCCACTTCTTTAAACTATGCCCTTCCATGTGGAGCTGAAGATATAGATAAATTCGTAGGCGACTTAAAACTTGAAATAACTGAAGGAGATGATCCTTTCCAAGCTATAGGAGATGACAAAAATTCACCAACACTAGAAGGTGAGCTATGCTATAGAGATGATCAAGGTGCAGTTTGTAGATGTTTTAACTGGAGAGATGGACAAAGAACAATGATCACAGAACAAACAAAAAATGCCATACTCTTTATGGAAAACCTAGATACAGAAAGAAAAGAAGACTTAAAAAATGCAATTAACTATCTAGCTGAAAATCTAGAAAATCATTTAGAAGGAAAAGTTGAAATCCACTTCATAACAAAAGACAATCCAAGTGTAGAAATAAAATAATATCAAAAGCACAAACAATAAAGTTTGTGCTTTTTTTATACTCAAAATATATAATTATGTAAATAAAAAAGATCTTTAGAAAACTAAAGATCAAAATGGCGCGGCATTGAGGATTCGAACCCCAGGCCTACTGGTCCGTAGCCAGTCGCTCTATCCAACTGAGCTAATACCGCTCAAAATTTAAAAATATGGCGCGCCTGGGAGGAGTCGAACCTCCGACACACGGATTAGAAGTCCGTTGCTCTATCCAGCTGAGCTACAGGCGCACTTAAAAAAATATAAAGATATATTTGGCGCGCCTGAGAGGAGTCGAACCTCTGACACACGGATTAGAAGTCCGTTGCTCTATCCAGCTGAGCTACAGGCGCACATAAAAATAAATATTTAACATAATAAAGAAATGTTTTATCTCTTTAACTAATATAATTATAACATAATTTTTTTTTAAATACAAAATTTTTTTTAAGTCTTTTTTTATCAATCTAAGTATCAAAATTTTTATATACTTAAAATGTATTAAATAATAATAGGCATTAAAAAAACTCAGATAAAAATCTGAGTTTTATTTTTACATTACTGACATTGCAATTGATAAAATAATTATATTTGCAATAAATACAATAATAAATGGCTTTCTTACCCATTTCAAATATGTTGAATATTCTACTTTTGCTGCTGCAAGACCACCCATTACTACTCCTGATGTTGGAGTAACAAAGTTTACAAGTCCACAAGCTGCACAGAAAATCATAATCATAATATTAGGGTCATAACCTAATTGATTTGCCAATGATCCCATGATTGGAATTGATAATGCTGCAAGTCCTGATGTTGATGGTACCAAGAATGATAATACCATGTAAATCAAGTAAGCAAGTGGTGCAAATACAAATGGTGATACTCCTTTTAATAATTTAGCTGAGTTTTGTAGAATGTAGAAATCTAAGTGAGTTGAGCTCATTACTACTGTAATTCCTCTTGCTACTGCGATTATTAGTCCTACAGATAATAGATCAGCCGCTCCTGCTATAAATCCATCTACAAATTCTTTTTCACTAATTTTAGCAACAATTGCTATTACTATACTTGAAAGTGTAAATAAAGCCGCAAGATCTTTAAAGTACCAATATCCTAATGGTGATCCTGTCAAGAAATCTGACCATCCAAATACTTTTAGATATGCTTCTTCATCACCTTTGAAGTTTATGTCTACATATGAAATTAATGATGCAATCATTATTACAAATGTAATAGCAAAAATTGTTAGTACTGCTTTATGAGTTCCTGTAAATTCAAGGTCTCCTTCAGTATCTTTAGCAAAATATTCTTGCATATCATGTTTTTCATCTGCTGTTAATACTGACGCCTCTTTATTTGATAATAATTTTTTAGCATAATTTAATACAAATTTAATAACTATAATATCTGTTGATAACCAAAGTATAACACCAATAACCATTACAATTGTGGCATTAGATTTTATACCTACTGATTCCAAAGCTCCCATAGCTGCTGATGTAGCAAATGGGTTTATTGTTGAACCGAGTACTCCGGCTCCAGCTCCAAGTAAAACTGTACCTACCGCAACCATAGTATCAAGTCCTGCTGCTACCATTGCTGCTGTAATTAATGGATAAAAACCAATTGTTTCTTCTGCCATTCCATAAGTAGAACCACCTACTGAGAATAAGAACATTAATACTGCAATTAGTCTTCCTTCTTTTCCTTTATTTTTTCTAACTAATGAACGAATTCCAGCTTCCATTGCACCAGTGCTCATTACGATACCAATAAAACCACCAATACATAAAATAAATACAATAAGATCGGCAGCATCCATAAATCCATTTGGTATTGCCATTACAAAATCGCTTAATTTTGCACTTTCAACAGTAACTGTTTCCCCTGCTTTTACAGTGTTAATAAGATCTTCGTATTTAGTTGGATCTAAAGATTTTATTATGTCTGAATCTATTGGTTTACCACTTGTTATAAATGTAATCAAACATACTGCAGCTAGGACAATCATCAAGATAGAAAATGCACTTAGTGATTTTTTCTTCTCTTTTTTCATAGTATTCTCCTATTTTTTAATTATAGTTCCTGTCTTTCCTTCTAAGGCTTCAGCTGCTTTTTCTAAAGATGTTATAAGTGCACGACCTTTGTCTGATTTTTCAACAAATTCTAAACAAGCTTCTACTTTTGGTAACATTGAACCAGGTGCAAAATGTCCTTCTTCAATATACTTTTTAGCTTCTTCAACAGTCATTTCTTCTATTTCTTCTTGATTTGGTTTGTTGTAATTTATCATAACTCTATCTACTGCTGTTAAGATTACTAACATATCAGCATTTAGCTCTTGTGCTAGTAATGCAGAAGATCTATCTTTATCTATTACAGCTGGCACACCTTCTAATCCTTCTTCTGTTTCGATTACTGGCACACCACCTCCACCGACTGTTATTACTATGTTACCGTTATTAATCAAATTTTCTACAATATTGATTTCAATTATTTCTTTAGGAATTGGACTAGCTACAACTCTTCTATATCCTCTTCCTGCATCTTCAACATATTCATAACCATTTTCTTTTTGTTTCGCTTCTGCTTCTTCTTTTGTTAAGAAACTTCCAATTGGTTTTGTTGGTTTATTGAAAGCCTCATCATTTTCATCAACCATTACTTGAGTAACAACACAAGCAATTTCTGAATCTTTATTTCTATTTTTTAATTCATTTCTTATAGATTGTGATAAATGATATCCAATATAACCTTGGCTCATAGCTCCACATTCTGGAAATGGCATTTCAGGAGTATCTCCACCCTTGTTTGCTGAAAATTCCATTGCATTATTTATCATTCCTACTTGTGGACCATTTCCATGTCCTACTGCTATGTCGTAGTTTTCTGATAAATCAACTATTGTTTTTGCTGTTTTTTTTACTAATTCTAATTGCTCAGCAGGGGTATTGCCTAAAGCATTACCCCCGAGAGCGATAACTAATCTTTTTTTTGTCATTTGTTATCCTATTTACTATTTTATTTTTTACTATTTTAATGTTGCATACATAATAGCCTTGATTGTATGCATTCTGTTTTCTGCTTGATCAAATACTTTACTTTGTTTTCCTAAGAATACATCGTCTTTAACTTCCATTCCGTCAAGATCGTATTTGTCTCCGAATTTTTCTTTCACGTCTTTTCCTGTTGTTGTTTCAAGATCGTGGAATGATGGTAGACAATGTAAGAATATAGCATCGTCATCTGCTAAGTCCATAACTTTTTGGTTTACTTGGTATGGGTGAAGAATTTCAATTCTCTTTTCCCAAACTTCTTTTGGTTCTCCCATTGATACCCAAATATCAGTATAAACTGCATGAGCGCCTTTTGCTGCTTCTTCTACATCTTCTGTAAATTCTACTTTTGATCCGTGAACTTTTGCAAATTCTTTAGCTTCTTCAACTAATTTATCATCTGCCCATAATTCTTTTGGACCACAACCTGTGTAGTTGATTCCAAGTTTAGCGCAAGCTACCATTAATGAGTTACTTACGTTGTTTCTGCAATCACCCATAAATACAAAGTTTAGTCCTTTTAGGTAGCCAAAGTTTTCTTTGATTGTTAGCATATCAGCAATCATTTGTGTTGGGTGGAATTCATCTGTTAGACCATTCCATACAGGTACTCCTGAATGTTCAGCTAATTTTTCAACTAATTCTTGGTCAAATCCTCTGTATTCAATTCCATCATAGAATCTTCCCAATACTTTTGCTGTATCTTCGATTGATTCTTTGTGTCCCATTTGGCTTGAACCTGGATCAAGATATGTTACTCCCATTCCTAAGTCCATTCCAGCCACTTCAAATGAACAACGTGTTCTTGTTGAAGTTTTTTCAAATAATAATACTATATTTTTTCCTTCTAGATATTTATGAGGTGTTCTTGTCATTTTAAGTTTTTTGAATTGTTCACCTAGATCTATTAGGTATTTAATTTGGTCTTCTGATAGGAATTTTAATCCTAGTATACTTTGTCCTTGTAAATTTACTGGCATATTGTTATCTCCTTAATCTTTGTTTTTCAATATTAATTTTATTTTTTAGCGACTAACTTACTTCTTATAGTTCTCTTTCTAATGGCATTGACATACATCTTGGACCACCACGACCTACTGTTAAGTTTGATGCATCCAATTCAAGTACTTCAATTCCTTCTTTTCTTAGTACTTCGTTTGTTACAGTATTTCTCTTATAAACTAAAACTTTTCCTGGAGCAAGTGTTAATGTGTTTGATCCATCATTCCATTGTTCTCTTTCTGCAGCTATTGGGTCTCCACCACCACATGGAATTAGACGAACTTTTTCAATTCCTAATGCTTTTGCTAAGATTTCATCTAATTTTCCTGATGCTGTTTCGATGTGTAAGTCATTATTTTCAGCATCTTTAGTAATGATTTTAACTTCCATTTCTTTGATGATTGCTGGATGGTATGTGAATGCATCATAATCGATTTGTGTAAATACTGTATCTAAGTGCATGAAAGCTCTGTTTTCATCAATTTTTAATGCATAGATTTTTTCGATTTTGTTTTCAACATCACCGAAGAATAATTTTTTAGCTAATACTTTGATAGCATCATATTGAGTTCTTTGAGAAATACCAATTAATAATGTATTTTCATTACCATTGAATGTATCTCCACCTTCAATATGGAATTCATTTTTTCTACCATAAAGATCTGGAACATCTTTATAATCTGGATGGAATCTAAAGATATAGTCACAGTAGATTGTTTCTCTGTTTCTTGTTACAGAATACATTTTATTGATTACTGCACCATTTCCAACTGATGAGAATGGATCTCTTGTAAAGTAAAGATTTGGCATTGGATTAATTGCTAGGTAAGATTTACCAACTACCATTTCATGAAGATCTTCTTCTGTAAATAGACCTAGTTCTTTTAATGTTAAACCAGCCATTGTTTTTTCTACAAATTCTTTTGTATCTTCAATTTTTTCTAAATATTCTTTAGCTTTAGCTAGGATATCCTTATCCTCACAACCAGTTTCACTTAAATATTCATCTAAGAAAGTTTCTCTTAATCCTTCATTAGCATCTAATGTTTCAGCCATTAAGTTTTCAAGATAAACAACTTCTACACCATTGTCTCTCATGATGTCTGTGAATCTGTCATGTTCTTCTTGAGCAGATTTTAAATCTGGTATATCATCGAATAATAATTCTTCTAGAGTTGATGGTGTTAAATTTAATAATTCTTCACCTGGTCTGTGTACCAAAACTTTTTTAAGTGGTTTAATCTCACTTGTTACTTGTATACTTGTCATGCTTCCTCCTAAAATATATAAAATACAGTGCCTAACTAAGTTTAATATGTTATTTTCTAACTATTAATGAGCACTAATATCGTTTACATTAATAGTATACACTTTTAAATATAAATTTCGCGACAAATTTTACATACTTTATTGTATTTTCTATTCAAATGAAAATATTTTCATGCACTAAATTATGAAAATATATTAATAAATGGCTTAAAATTAGTAATCTTGACTAAAATGCTATATAAT
>URRX01000077.1 GCA_900550345.1 uncultured Anaerococcus sp.
AAAAGATAATATTTTTTATGTAAAATATGATCAAGATTCAATTAGTAAAAAATATTCATCTTATCATTTTTTACCTTTTTTAAGTCATGAGGCTTTGCATTATTATATGCAAAATGATTGGGATAATCTAACTTTTAGAGGGTATTCTTATAATGATAAAGAATTGGAGTTATTAGATAAAGAATATAAAATTTTGGGAAAAATTAAAAAAGCTCTTGATGATAATGCTGATAAAAATACTTTAAAAAATTTGGGTAAAGAATATTTAAAAGTAATGGATGAAAGGTTTGAAAAAACTGATCCTGAAAAAATCCAAGCTGAAATTTTTGAAGAAACAATGGAAGGAGCTGCAAATTACGTATCTATAAAGGCAGCAAAGATTGTTGGATATGATTATGGGATTTTGTATTTTGATAATACTAAAAATGTAAAATTTGACCAAATAGTTCCAACAATAAAAAAAGGGCAAATTGACCAAAGTATAATAGGAGAAAAAATAGTTTACGAATCTGGAGCACTTTTGTGCCAATATTTGGATAGTATTGAAGCCCAAAATTGGCAAGAAAAATTAAATAATAAGGGTAAAAAAGATATAAGCTTATATAGTATTTTAAAAGAAAATTTAAATTAAGGAGTTTTTATGAAAGATGCAAAAAAAATTTCTATACAAGAAACTTATGGTGAAAGATTTCAATATTGTTGGGGATGTGGTCCAAAAAATGACCATGGTTTACATTTAAAATCTTTCCCGAGCGAGGATAAAAAAACAGTAAGAGCAAAAATTATTCCAGATGAAATCTATACAGGAGGAGTTCCTCAAAATTTATTTGGGGGAATGATTGCAATGATTTTTGATTGTCATGGAACAGCTTCAGCAGCTTATTTTGCTCATATCGACAAGGGATTGGAATTTGATGAAAATACTATAATGGAAAGATTTATAACTGCAAGACTGGAAGTTGATTTTAAAAAGCCAACTCCAATGAATGAAAAAATTGAAGTAATAGCAAAACTTGAAGAAATTGGTGAAAGAAAAGCCATTATAAATATGGAAATGATAGCAAAAGGAGAAATCCGAGCAAAGGCAAAAATGGTTGCAGTTAAAGTAAAAGATAATATGTAAAATTCATCCAGCTATAAAATTTAAATATATAGCTGGAATTTTTTTTTACAAATAATGTTAGCTAGTTGACGATTTAAAATTATCAAAGTATAATTTTTTCGTCAAGGAGGAAATTTTGCAAGAAGGGATTTTAAAAAAAATAAAAGATTTGGATATTTGTATGATTAGAAAAATGTCGGAATTAAAAAATTGTGCAGGACATGACCATACTAAGGTTGCAAATCCAACTCAAGTAAAAATTTTTTCGTATTTAATTGAAAATAAGAATAAGGATGTTTATCAAAGAGATTTGGAAGAAGTTCTTAATTTAAGACGAGCGACAATATCAAAAATTTTAAAAAAAATGGAAGCTAACGGTTACATTTTAAGAGAAAAAGATCAAAAAGATTTAAGATCTAAAAAAATCATCCTTACTGATTTGGCTATGAAAAGATATCAAAAAGGTTTAAATCACCTGAAAGATATTGAAAATATAGCTACAAAAAATATAGAAAATAAAGATTTAGAAATATTTAATGATGTAATTGATAAGATGATAATAAATATTAGAAATTATGATGGAGAAAAAATATAATGATAAAATTATTTAAAAATTTGAAGAAAACAGATTTAGTTTATGGCTTAATAGCCATAATTTTTATTGTCTTTCAAGTTTATTTAGATTTGAAAATGCCTGATTATATGTCAAAAATCACGGTATTAGTCCAATCAGAAGTAAGTGAGCTTGATGAAGTTTTAAAATACGGTGGATATATGATGGCTTGTGCCTTTGGATCAATGATTAGTGCAGTTATTACCGGTTATTTGATTTCTACAGTTTCTGCCAGATTTTCAAAAAATGTTGGAAGAAAATTATTTGATAAGGTTACAAGTTTTTCGAGTGAAGAAATACATGAATTTTCTACGCCAAGCCTTATTACAAGAAATACCAATGATATAACACAAGTACAAATGTTTTTGGCAATGGGCTTACAAATGTTAATAAAATCCCCAATAACCGCAATTTGGGCTATAAATAAAATTCTTGATAAAAGTTGGCAATGGTCAGCTGCTACAAGTGTAGCTGTAGTATTTTTGTTGGTTGTTGTAGGAATAATAATGGCGATTGTAGTTCCAAAATTTAAATTAGTTCAAAATTTAATTGATAAATTAAATAGTGTTACTAGAGAAAATTTAATTGGGATTAGAGTTATTAGAGCCTTCAATGCTGAAAATTATCAAGAAGAAAAATTTGAAGAAGTAAACACAGATTTGACAAATTTACAGACCTTTAACCAAAAAATGTTTGCTTTAATGATGCCAATTATGTTTTTTGTGATGAATTTTTTGGCTTTGGCAATTTATTTTATTGGATCAAGATTAATTAATGGGGCAATGATGGCAGAAAAAATTGAATTATTTGGAAATATGGTTGTATTTTCATCTTATGCTATGCAAGTTATTATGTCATTTTTAATGTTAGCCTTTATTTTTATGATGCTACCAAGAGCAAATGTTTCAGCAGATCGTATTAATGAAGTTTTAAATACAAAAATTCAAATAGAAGATGGAAAAGGATTAGTAAAAGACAATGATATAAAAGGAAAAGTAGAATTTCAAAATGTATATTTCTCATATCCTGATGCAGAAGAAGCAGTTTTGGAAGATATTTCTTTTACAGCAAACAGGGGAGAAACTGTTGCCTTTATTGGCTCAACTGGTTCAGGAAAATCTACTTTGATAAATCTTATTCCGAGGTTTTATGATGTAAGTAGCGGAAAAATTTTAATAGATGGAATTGATGTTAGAAATTATCCATTAAAAGATTTATACAATAAATTAGGTTATGTTTCACAAAAAGCATTTTTGTTTAATGAAAGCATAGAAAATAATATAGATTTTGGAGAAGGACTAAAAGAAATTAGCGATAAAGATATAGAAAAAGCTTTGGACATTGCTCAAGCTAGCGAATTTGTAAATAAAATGGATGATGGCAAAAAATCTATGATAGCTCAAAGTGGTACGAATATTTCAGGAGGACAAAAACAAAGATTATCTATAGCAAGAGCAATTGCAAAAGATCCTGAAATATTTATTTTTGATGACTCTTTTTCAGCATTAGATTATAAGACTGATGCAATATTAAGAAATGAATTAAAAAAATCCACAGAAAATTCTACTAAATTAATAGTTGCTCAAAGGATTGGAACTATTATGAATGCAGACGAAATAATAGTATTAGATCAAGGAAAAATAGTTGGAAAAGGACGCCACAAAGAACTATTAGAAAATTGTGACGTATATAGAGAAATTGCCTTATCCCAACTAAGTGAGGAGGAATTATATAATGGCTAGACATACAAATGCAAGAGGAAAAGTGGAAAAACCAAAAGATTTAAAGTCATCAATAAAAAGATTAACAAAAGAATTAAAAGATTTTAAATTATTAATAGGACTTAGCATTGTGCTTGCTATTCTTGGTTCAATTTTAACAATAATTACTCCAAATAAATTATCAGATATGGTTGATGAAATTTCTCTTGGAATTAAACCAAGAATGGAAAATATAGAGCCAATAGCAGAAAATATACAAAGAGGAATGAAAAATAGAAAACTTGATCCTATAACAATAGATGGAGTTGAAATTAGTGTTGAAGATCAAATGGAATTTGCAAAAATAATGCAAAAAAGCCAAGGAAAAAATATGGATATGAAAAATTTATCCAAAGAAGATCAGCTAAAAGAAGTTAAAAAGTTAGATTCATTTCCAAAATCAATAAAAAAGGTAATTGAACCAAAAATGGATTTGGAAAAAATAAAAAATATAGCAATATTAGTTGCACTTTTATATTTTATAAGTTCGCTTTTTACTTTTATCCAGTCAATTTCAATGACAGAAGTTGCAAATAGATTTGCAAAAAAACTAAGAAATTCAATTTCTGAAAAAATTAATAGACTGCCATTGACATTTTTTGATAAAAATTCAGTTGGAGATATTTTATCAAGAGTTACAAATGATATTGATACAATTGCCCAATCAATGAACCAATCGCTGGCAAGTCTTTTCTCATCAATCGTTCAATTTTTAGGAACAATTATAGTGATGTTTTACACAAATTGGCAAATGGCAGTAACAGCTATTGTTTCAAGCACATTTGGTTTTATATTTATGTTTTTAATAATTGGAAAAAGTCAAAAATATTTTTCAATGCGACAAAAATCACTTGGAAAATTGAATGGACACATTGAAGAAGTTTATTCGGGTTTAAATATTGTAAAATCTTACAATGCCAAAAATTATGTTCTAGATAAATTTGACCAAGCAAATTATGATGTTTATAAAGCAAATCAAATGAGCCAATTTTTGTCAGGATTAATGATGCCTTTAATGATTTTTATTGGAAATTTGGGCTACGTTGCAATTTGTATTGTAGGAGCTGTTTTGACAATTAAAGGTAAAATTACTTTTGGAGTAATTGTTGCTTTTATGTCTTATGTTAGATTATTTACATCTCCTCTTTCACAAATTGGACAAGCTATGACTTCAATTCAATCAACAGCAGCAAGTAGTGAGAGAGTTTTTGAATTTCTTGATGAAAAAGAAATGGATGATGAAAATGAAATAGATGAATATCTAGATCCAACAAAAGTTTTTGGAAATATTGAATTTAAAAATGTTGAATTTAGCTATGAAGGAAATTTAAAACCAACTATTACAAATTTTTCAGCTGATATCAAAAGGGGACAAAAAGTTGCAATAGTTGGACCAACAGGCGCTGGTAAAACAACAATGGTAAATCTATTGATGAAATTTTACCAAATAAATAAAGGAGATATTATTATTGATGGTAAATCAATAAACGAGTTAAAAAGAGAAAATATCCACGATTTATTTACCATGGTTTTACAAGATACATGGCTTTTTAAAGGAACAATAAAAGAAAATATTTTATTTAACAGAAAAGATATTTCAGAAAAAAGATTAAATGATGTTATAAAATCTGTAAACTTAGACCATTTTATAAAAACTTTACCAAAGGGACTAGATTCAAAAGTTGATGATGATGATTCAGTTTCTCAAGGACAAAGACAACTTCTAACAATAGCAAGAGCTATGATTGATGATAAACCATTTTTAATTTTAGATGAAGCAACATCAAACGTAGATACTAGAAGTGAAGAATTAGTCCAAGAAGCAATGGATAAATTAGCCCAAGGAAGAACAGCATTTATAATTGCCCACAGATTATCAACAATCAAAAACGCAGATTTAATTTTAGTAATGAATGAAGGAAATATAATAGAACAAGGAAATCATGAACAATTGATTGAAAAAAATGGATTCTACGCTGATCTTTACAATTCACAATTTAGTTTATAAAAGGAGAAACAAATGAAAAAAATTATTAACACAGCAATGTTTTATATGATTTATGGATTAACAGCAGGGGCTTTTTATAGAGAATATACTAAATTTAAGGGATTTGAAGGTCTAACAAGTCTTTCAAAAGTTCATCCTCACGTTTTAGTTTTAGGAATGTTTTTATTTTTGATAATAGGAGCTTACTCATATAATAAAGAAGATTTAATAAAAACAAAAAGTTTTTCAAGATTTTATAAAGTTTATAACATTGCTCTTGTAGGGACAAGTCTTACAATGTTTGTAAGAGGACTAACACAAGTAAATGCTAGCCAATTGACAAAAGCAATGGATATGTCAATTTCTGGAACGGCTGGGATATTTCACGTATTAATGGCAGTAGCATTTTATTTATTATTTAGAACATTAAGATCAATTGCAAAATAAAATAATAAATATTTATAACTTATTATGATATTTTTATATAATAAATAAAGATAGTTAAATAATTTTATAAAATTATATATAAATAGATTAATTTAAAATGGGGTGAAAATGTATAATGAAAATAATGATATTACATCATTTACTAAAACTCGTGGGAAAATAATTGTAAGAACAAGTATTATTGGAATCTTAACCAATGTTTTATTGGCAGTTTTTAAAGCTATATTATGAGTCTTTGTAAATTCAATTGCTTTGATTTTGGATTCCGTAAACAATTTATCAGATGCTTTATCATCTATTGTTACTATTATAGGAGAAAAATTTGCTAGCAAATCTCCAGATAAAAAGCATCCTATGGGTTATGGTCGAATAGAATATTTGTCATCTATGGTTATAGCTGCACTTGTTCTATATGCAGGTATAACATCTTTAGTTGAATGTATAAAAAAAATAATTAATCCAAGTCAAGCTTCTTATACAAAACTTTCAATTTTTATAATAGCTTTGGCAGTAGTTGTAAAATATTTTTTAGGAAAATATGTTAAAAAACAAGGTGAAAGAGTAAACTCTATGGCCTTAATAGCTTCTGGAAAAGACTCAATATTTGACTCTATTTTATCATTTTCAGTTTTTATTTCGGCTCTAATTTATATTGTTTATAGTGTTTCTTTAGAGGCATATGTTGAATAATAATTTCAATATTTATGATAAAATCTGGATTTGAAATGATTGGTTCAACAATTGATGATTTAATTGGACATAGAGCTAATAGCGATATTGTAAAAAAATTAAAAAATATTATAGGTAGAGAAGAGCTAGTTATTGGAGTTTATGATTTAGCTTTATTTAATTATGGTCCAAATAAATATTATGCTTCAGCACACGTTGAACTCGAAGATACGATGCAAGTTGATGAAGTTGATAAATTAACTAGAAAATTGCAATACGAAGTCTATAAAAAAACAGGAATTATTTTAATAGCACTTGGTATTTATTCATTTAATACAAAAAATAAAGAAGCAAGTGAAATTAGAAATACTGTTGAGAAGAAAATATTAAAAAATGATTGGGCATTACAAGTTCATGGTTTTTATGCAGATACAAAAAGTAAAATAATGAGGTTTGATGTTGTATTAAGTTTTGACATAAAAGCAGAAGAGGCTATAAAAAACATAAAAAAAGAAATAAATAAACTTTATCCT
>URRX01000078.1 GCA_900550345.1 uncultured Anaerococcus sp.
CAGCGTCAAGTAAATCATTTGAATCCAGGCTTAATTTTGCATTTCCGCCCATAAAAATAATAATCTGATTCTCCATATTCCTTTGACAATCCTTTTTCTATCTTTTTAGATAAAGACTCATAATAAGACTTAATATTATCAAATGTTTCTTTATCATTTATTTGCATCCCTGGATTTAGTAAACAAAGATATATTAATCCATTTTTATAATCTCCATGTACATGTGTTGGTATAGCATAATTTACATTAGACTTGTACTTTTCTCCCTCTGTAATAACATCGAACATTTCTAGCCAAGAATAATTTTCATTTGAATTTTCAGACTTTAGTGACTCACAAAATTCTCCAACTATCTTATCAAAAAACTTCCCATTATCCTTTAAATAAGGATTTTTCTTATCAAGATTTTTTTCATTTTCAGCAAAATTTTTTAAAGCCTCATTTATATCTTCAATTGTAATATCTTTTTTTGTCATAAATCCTCCTAATAATAGATATTTCTTACTCTATTCCTACCCCAAAAATCAACGAAAAAAGGAAGGATTGGCTCCTTCCTTTTAGTTTATTCATACTTTTTTATTTTTACTATTTTATTCATAAAGACCAAGCTTCTCGCAAAGCTCGTCTATTTGATCAACTATTTCTCCAATAAATTCAATGGTTTCTTCTAAGGCTTTTGTGTTTGTCATATCTACTCCAGCTTTTTTGGCAAGATCCATTGGGCTTAGGGTTGATCCTAGAGTTAAAACTTCTCTCCAATTTTTGATGTCTTCTTCGTTTCCCTTTATTATTTTTTCAGAAACTTTTGTACCTATTGTTAGTCCTGCTGAATAAGTGTATGGGTAAAGACCCATGTAATAATGTGGTTGGCGCATCCAAGTTAAGTCGGATCCTTCTACAAGTTTTACATCTTCTCTCCAAAATTCTTTTAATTTTTCATTAAAAATTTCTTTGAAGTCTCCTGCTGTTAGGCTTTCTCCCCCATCAATTCTTTGGTAAACTTCTCTTTGGAAAGCTGCTTCTAGAAAATGGGTTACGAAATTGTGGTAGTAGGTTTTTGAAATCATTGTATCCAAAACCCACAATTTTTCTCTATCGTCCTTGGCATTTTTTAGTAAATATCTTTCCATAGTTATTTCGTTTGCTGTTGATGGACTTTCTACAAAATACATGGAAACGTCTGTGTTTAGGGCATCTTGATTTTTGTTTGTATTTTCAAAATGTCCAGCATGGCCCAATTCGTGAGCAAGGGTCATTACTTGGCTCATGTCCTTATTGTAGGTTGTCATTATATAAGAATGGCAGCCGTAAGGTGTATCACAAAATGCTCCGGTTCTTTTTCCTTCGTTTTGTGCATAATCAATCCACCTATCGCTGAAAGCTTTTTTGAGCATTTCTACATAATCATCTCCCAAAACTTTTAGACCATCTACTATATAATCTCTCGCCTGATTAATTTCAATTTCTTTTGAAAAACCAGAATCAATTGAAAGCTTCAAATCTGCATAGGTCATCTCGTCAAGATTGTAGACTTTTTTCAAAATATTTGCATATTTTCTCATGTGTTTTGGAAGTTTTTCCATGATTGTATTTATATGATTATCGTAAATTTCTCTTGGAATATCTTGGTATGACAAAAGCATATCGATTACTGAATCATATCCCCTTAAATTTGCGAGAATTTTTTCATTATTTATGTGGGTATTATAAATAGACCCGTTTCCTGATTCGTAGCGAGAAAGTGCCTCGTGATAATTTTTGAAAGCTTCTCTTCTGATTTTTGTATCTTTATCAGTTTCGTAATATTCTTCAAAAGTGTTGTGATTTAGAGGAATACTTTTTCCATCAATTTTTATATCACTAACTTTAATATCCCCATAACGCAAAGAAGCATATTCGCCGTATGGTGCATCAAAAGTTGGAGATAATTTTGAGATAACTTCTTCAGCAGCATCATCCAAAATATGATCTTTTTTGTCCAAGGCTCTTTTTAGGAAATAATCATAATCTTTGTGATTTTCTCTAACTTCATTTATGATTTTTTCATCAATTTTTGTCAAAAGACAATCAAAAAAAGTTAAATTTGCATAGATTCCGCTTGCTTTTGAACCAAAATTTGCATATCTTTTTTGTGGATGTGGGTCATTGGCATCAACTTCTGTAGAAATTGCTGCAAAAGATCCCAGTCTGTGCATAGATCCATAAATTTCAGATAAATCTTTTAAGGCCTTATATAATTTATCAGAAGAATCTATTTGACTGTAAGTTTTTTTGAAATTTTCACTTGACTTTATTGTTTTATCAAGTTCTTCATAAAATTTCTCATCATTTTCAAATAAATCTTCCAATTTCCATGTTTCTTTTATATCAACTTCGTTTCTTTTTACCATATTTTCCCTCCATTTCTACATTTTATTATACCATCACAATAGAGTATAATGAAAAAAACGGAGGGAAATATGACAGTAAACAAAAATAAATTAGAAAATTATGCCAAACTTGCAGTTGAATTTGGTGTAAATGTACAAAAAAATGAAGACGTATTGATAAATTCTTCTTTAGAAGATCCAAGACTTGCAAGACTTATTGCAAAATATGCTTATAAAAAAGGAGCAAGACTTGTAAGCATAAATTGGAAAGATGAAGAGCTTACAAAATTAAAATATACCTACGAGAACCAAGAAACTTTAAACGAAGTTCCTGATTATATTATTGAAAAAAATATCTACCAACTTGAAAAACACAGATCAAACAGAATTTCTATAATTGGTGACGATCCAGATTTATTAAAAGATTTGGACCAAAAAAAGATAGCAGAAGCTGTCAGAGAAAATTCTTTGAAATTAAAAGATTTTGTAAAATATACCATGAACGATATGGTTTCATGGCTTGTGATTGCCTATCCAACAAAAAAATGGGCAAAGAAAATTTTCCCAGACCTTGATGAAGAAAAAGCAGTAGACAAATTATGGAAAGTAATTTTTGATGTGAGCCGTGTTGATGAAGATTGGGAGAAAACCAAAAAAAATTGGAATGACCATATAAACTTATTAAATGAAAAGGCAAAGTTTTTAAATTCTCACCAATTTGACGAAGTTCATTACAAATCAAAAAACGGAACAGATTTAAGAGTTAAATTACCTAAAAATCACATTTGGATGTCAGCTTCATCAAAAAATGAAAAAGGCGACTTGTTTTTGCCAAATATCCCAACAGAAGAAGTTTTTACTTCTCCACAATTTGACGGAGTTGATGGAAGGCTCGTTGCTGTAAAACCACTCGTTTACAATGGAGTTATAATAAATAATTTTGAATTCGCCTTTGAAAATGGAAAAGTTGTAGATTTTAAGGCAGAAGAAGGCTACGATACATTAAAAGAAATGCTCGAATCAGACGAAAATGCAAAATATTTAGGAGAAATTGCCCTAGTTCCTTACGAATCTCCAATTTCAAAATCAAATATTTTATTTTTTAACACCTTATTTGACGAAAACGCATCATGTCACTTCGCCCTTGGAAAAGCCTACCCAACAACCATAAAAGGTGGAACAGAAGTTGAAGATAAGGACCTACACAAAATTGGCCTAAATGATTCCTTAATCCACGAAGATTTTATGGTAGGAGCAAAAGATTTGACTATAAAAGCCTACAAAGACGGGGAAGAATTTAATGTATTTGTTGATGGAAATTGGGCGTAAATAAATTTTTTGAGTTTTAGGCAAAGTAAAAGTAAATTATATTTTAAAATCAATAAAGAGATCTCTCGGCTAGCTCGAGATGGGTTTGGCTTCGTTTTGTATTTTCTATTTAAACTAAATAAATAAATTAAAACTTTATAATCCATTTTTAAATAAAAAATATAAACTTCAGCATTTAAATAAATACCATATTTACCCATCTCGAGCCGATATATATGCCTTGATTTGGCATATTTATCTCTAAAACTAGTGCAAGAGCACGGAAGAATTTTCGTAGTAAATGAGTTTTCATAAGCACGGAAAATTTGCATAGAAAATGAGTTTTAGTAGTCTAGAAATCACATAGATTATGTAAGCTTAACATAAATTTCAATCATAGAAATTTCAATGTAAGAATAAATTAAAATCCAAAAATAATTAAGAGATCTCTCGACTCACTTCGTTCCCTCGAGATGGGTTTTCTTCGTTAATTTTTTATATTTAAATTTTATAATAAGTAAAAAGTTTATATCTATTTTAAATAAAAAATACTAACTTTAGCATTTAAACATATACCATATTTACCCATCTCGAGCGTAGTCGAGAGATCTCATTTTTAGTGTAAGTATAAAATTATATATAACCTAGGATTTTAAAAATAATAACACTAAAATGTATTGAAATTAAAATAAAATCTTATATAATAATATTGAGCATGGTACCGAGTTATATCCATGACCAAACAAAAAGACAGGAGCAGCCACTCCTGTCTTTTTTTGTGCTAATTATCGTTTTTTATATATCTGTCTAGCCACTTGATAATATAATGAGCTATTACATTACCTGCGACAGATATTAAAATGGTACCGAGTTTTTCCACAACCTCACCTCCCAACTGTTACCAGTTTGGGTACGATAACATGTTTATTATATCATTTATATTTTCAATTTAAATCTAATAATTCAAAAACATAATTCAAAAACTTTTATCTAATTAAATAACTTTACAAATTTCAAAAAGAAGGTACCATAATATACGAAGAACTGTTGTAAAACGGTGGTTGCCGATTTTTTATCGGTAGTTTTTATCTGATGCGTGGAAGTTGAACCTTGCCAAATAAGTGCCTGATGTGGGATTTGTTTGACCTTAAATTCTTCTATAAGCTCAGAGTTTTTACAAGAAAAAATAATCTAAACAAAAAAGCATCAACACCAGCCGAAGATTGCGCGATTAGTTATTACTAAGACAGCAGTCTTTTTTGTTTTGCTAATCGCCAGATTAGGAGTGAAAATTTATGCTCAGAAAATTTCTGAGAAGTTTAGAAGTTACGAAAAAAGAATTTTTGATTATTTCCCTTGGTTGTTTGGTTATGGCATTTGGAGTAATAAATGTCCACGAGCAAGCACAAATTACTGAAGGTGGAGTTTTGGGACTTGGCTTATTTTTGAAAAAAGCCTTTAATATGAATCTTGCCTATACTACACCAATTTTGGATGGACTTTGTTATTTATTAGGATTTTCCATGTTAGGTAGAATTTTTCTAAAAAAATCCATTGTAGCAACAATTATGTTTGCAGTATTTTATTGGATATTTGATTTTATTGGACCTGTAATTCCAAGTTTATATGATATGCCAATTCTAGCTGCTATATTTGGTGGAATTTTTATAGGTTGTGGTTGTGGAATTGCAGTTACAGCCGGAGGTTGTGCAGGAGGCGATGACGCCTTGGCAATGACAATTTCCAAAAAAACAAAGTGGCCTATCTCAAGAGCCTACTTGTTCACAGATTATTTGGTCCTCGGCTTATCATTAATTTATATTCCATTTGGACACTTGATTTATTCATTTTTAACAACAATTATCTCATCATTTTTGATAGGACAATTTGAATTAAAAATGGAAATGCCAGCATGGCAAGTATGCCAAGGAAATTTAAATCACGCTAAAAGTTAAATTAAAAAGGATATTTCAAAGTATAAAAGTATTTTGAAATATCCTTTTTTTATTATTTGCTAATATTTTTTTACCTTAAAATTTTATATTTTAATTTTTTCCACACCAAATTTTTTATTCCACAAACCTACCACAATAGGAACCAAAATTGATGTAAAAATTACTACTGTACCAAGTTGAGCTTGAGAAATTGCCCTTGTTGCTTGCCATGATTTATCTAGATCTGAAACCAAAGTTGGAACAATAATAGCATTTCCTGCTGCAGTATAAATTGAAATTGCTGCCCAGCCTGGTCTTTTATTTATTAAAATATCTGCTGGAACTGTAAATAAAAATGCAGATAGAATTGTCAAAATACTTAAAATAATTCCTCCTAGTCCCCCTTCAATTATTGTAGAAAGATTAATACTTGCCCCAATAGAAAAACCCAAAAATACTAATATATACTTTTGACTTTGTCCAAGAAACTTGCAAAAGTCTTTGTCTATATTTCCAAGAAAAATTCCAACAAGAATTGGAAGGGCTAAATCTAGAATTGATGATGGAGTTATATCGGCAACTTTTAAAATTGAAAGAGTTAAAAAAGTAAATATAGGCACAGAAATAATAGAAGTAATTGCTGCTGATGCCATATCATATTCATCTCCATAATCATTAATAAGGCCTACAAAAATAGAATTATTTTGATTAGAAATCGCAGCTATAAAACAAAGACTACTTATACCAAAAATTCCCTTATTTCCAAAAAGTTTTATAAAAATAAAACCTAAAGCAATCGAGCTAACCCATTTAGAAATAAACAAAATAAGACCACGACTAAGAGCTTTTTTTAATCTAGATAATGTAAGTTGACTACCTACAGCAACTAAAGTTATTGAAATAATAGCATTGAGTCCATCAACAGATGCAATTGAAGATGATGTAGGTCCCATATTAAAAAATTTTGGCCAAAATGAATTGATAAAAGCTGCAAAAAGCATTGGAACAACAATTAATGCAGCTGGTACTTTTCTAAAAATTTTACTAAACATAATAACTCCTTAATGATTATATAAATTTTGACAATTTCCATAACTAATTATACACAAAAAACGAGCAGGTCATAAATACACTACTCGAAACATTTATTTAATTTCACGATTATTTTTTAATCCATAACCTTAAAACCGTAAATTTTATTATTACATATAAATCTATTAACTGTGTGCATTATTATTTTTTGTGCATTAAATAATTTTATATTCACTTAATCAATGAGATCTCTCGACTTCGCTCGAGATGGGGTAATTTAAGATTTCTTTAATTACTAAAGTATATTTTTACTTTTAAT
>URRX01000079.1 GCA_900550345.1 uncultured Anaerococcus sp.
ATTCCACTATTGTTTATAAATGATAAGCTTTGTTTAATAGTAGGTAAAAGACGTAGTGAGGATTTTTTAATTAGTGAAAATGATAAAAAGATTTTAGTGGTAAGTGTGGAGGAGATATGAAAACAGATTTAGAAGAAGTAATAGACCAAGTGCTAATTGATGAGGATAGTTTAAATAAAAGAATTAAAAAACTTGCAAATCAAGTAAATGAATATTATGAAGATAAAAACGAATTGGTACTTGTAGGAATTTTAAAAGGATCAATTATGTTTATGGCTCAACTTGCCAAAAGTATTAAAATAAATTGTACCTTAGAATTTATGGATGTATCATCATATGATGATGGCACAGAATCTTCAGGAAATGTAAAAATAATAAAAGATTTAGATACTGATATTTCAGGAAAAGAAGTCTTAATAGTAGAAGATATAATAGATACTGGAAGAACTCTTGATGCCTTAAGACATTCACTAATAAAAAGGGGAGCAAATTCTGTAAAAATTATCACCTTATTAGATAAACCTGAAAGAAGGGTTATAGAAATAAAACCTGATTGGACAGGCTTTAAAATTCCAAACGAATTTGTCGTAGGATATGGCCTCGATTACCAACAAAAATATAGAAATTTACCATTTATAGGTGTTTTGAAAAGAGAAGTTTACGAGTAAAATAATAGTAGAAAAATTTTAAAATCTTATTAAAATTTGGCTTTGTTTCATTTTTTGAAAAAAGCCTTATTTTTTAAGTTAAAATAAAAAATAGGAGGAAATATGAATAATCAATTTGACAAATTCATTATATTAATTTATTTAGGACTTATAGCATGGCTTGGATATAGACTTTTTAAAAGTAATAAATCCAAGAAGAATTTAGAGGGTCAAATAAAAAGTTTTGGTAAAAAAACAACTACAATGGAATATATTTTATTTGGACTTTTAATTTTGACTGGTGCAGTTAATTTATATCAAGGTATAAATACAAAAAATCAAACAGCATTAATTACAGCATCTGTAATGATAGTTATGGGTTTTGTATTTTTCTTAAATACTAAAACCAAAATTTATATCGCAGAAAATGGAATTTTATTAAATGATTCATTTTTCACATATAAACAATTAAAAAGATGGGGCTTTGACAAAGAACGTGGTAATCTAGTTATTTTAACCAAGAAAGACCACCAAGAAAGTCAAGAATCAACCCAAGTTAAAAAAGAAGATATAAATGAAATAAATAGCTTAATCAGAAAATACAAATTAGGCAAGTAAGCTTGAAATAATCAGCAAGATGATGTATCATAAAATAGTTAATGTTTAGATTATAAAAATTTAGGAGAAAGTATGCTACTAGTAGTAGATGTCGGCAATACAAATACAGTAATTGGCGTTTACAATAAAAAGAAATTAAAAACAAAATTTAGGATTACAACAAATCAAGTTGTAACAAGCGATGAATTAGTACAAATCTTATATAACATTCTTGCAATTCACAAAATTGATAAGGATAATATAGAAGATACAATAATATCATCGGTTGCACCAGATGTTCTATATTCTTGGCAATCTGCAAATAGAAAATTTTTTGGTAGAGAAGCAATGATAGTAGGAATTGGAACAAAAACAGGAATTGATATAAAATATGACAATCCTAGAGAAGTTGGTGCTGATAGGATAGTAGATGCTGTTGCAGCTTATGAAATGTATGGTGGACCTACAATAGTAGTAGATCTTGGAACTGCATCAACTTTTGATGTAGTAAATAAAAAAGGCCAATATTTGGGAGGATCAATTGCACCAGGACTTAAAACAAGTTTGGATGCTTTGATAAATAGAACAGCTCAACTACCAAGAATCGAACTTCATGATCCCAAAACAGCTATAGCAAAAAGTACGACCGAAGCAATAAATGCTGGTATGATTTTTGGATATATTGGTTTAATAGATGGAATAATCGAACAACTTATTAAAGAAATTATAAAAAAAGATAAGATATCAAAAGATGAAATAAAAATAGTTTCAACAGGAGGCTATTCAGAGCTTTTGGCAAAAGAATCAAGATATATTGAAATAGTAGAAAATGATCTTACATTAGAAGGTTTAAGATTAATATATGAGAGAACAATTAAAAAATAAACAAATAATGCTAGCTCCCTTAGCGGGAGTTTCAGATGTTGGTTTTAGGTTGATCTCAGAAAAATATGGAGCAGACAAAACATTTACCGAAATGGTATCTGTAAATGCCCTATATTATGATAACAAGAAGACTGAAGATCTTCTTTTTATTTCAGAAAATGAAAAAAATTGTAACATACAATTATTTGGATCAAAACCTGAAGTAATCGAAAAGGTAATTAAAGATAAAATAAATTATATAGAAAAATCCAAAGAAATTTCCTTTAATATGGGTTGCCCTGTGGCAAAAATCACAAAAAATGGTGAAGGAAGTCAACTTATGGCAAATCCCAAATTAGTTGAGGAAATTTGTAAAACTTTGAGAAAATCAACTGATAAAAAATTAAATATAAAATTTAGGCTAGGAATTGATGATAAACATATAAATTACCTAGACATAGGAAAAATTGCCCAAGATACTGGAATTGATTATGTAATTTTGCACGCAAGAACAAAAGAGCAAATGTATTCTGGAAATGCAAATTGGGATCATATAAAAAAATTAAAAGAAAATTTACAAATTCCAGTTATAGCTAATGGAGATATTTTTTCAGTAGAAGATTTTATTAAAGTAATGGATTTAACAAAAGCTGATGGAGTAATGCTTGCAAGAGGAGCTATGGGGAATCCTTTTTTATTCAAAGAAATAAAAGATTATATAAAAACAGGAAATTACAAAGAACCAAGCCCTATAGAAATTATTGATCAACTTATAGACCAATACAAATTGGAATTAAAATATAAAGAAGAAAAATTAGTAGTAACGCAAATGAGAAAACACCTATCATGGTATATAAAAGGACTTGAAAATTCTAGTAAAATACGTGATTTGGTTAATAAATTAAAAACAATAGATGAAGTGATGGATGAGCTTGAAAATTATAAATCCACACTGAAAGGATGAGAAAATGACAGAACAAAAAGAAGTAATTCTATCAAAAGAATATTTACAAAAACTACAAGACGAATTAGAATATTTAAAAACAAAAAGAAGACCAGAAATTGCTGAAAAGATTAAAGAAGCAAGATCATTTGGAGACCTTTCTGAAAATGCTGATTATGATGAAGCAAAAAATGAACAAGGTGAAGTAGAATCTAGAATTGCAAAAGTTGAAGATATGATTAGACATGCCAAAACTTTTGAAGATTCTACAAATAAGGATGAAGTTAGTGTAGGAAGTAAAGTTTTAATTCACGATGAAGAATTTGATGAAGATTTTGAATATAAAATAGTAGGAACTGCAGAATCAAATCCACTTGATGGATTTATTTCAAATGAATCACCAGTTGGAGAAGCCTTGATTGGAAAGAAAAAAGGGGATAAAGTAGAAGTAGCTACACCAAACGGAAAGTGCTATTACACAATTAAAGAAATAAGATAGGAGTGAATATGGCAAATAAAAATCAAGACCTAAATGAAATGCTTCAAATTAGAAGAGAAAAGCTAGAAAAATTAAAAGCTGATGGTAAAAATCCTCACGCAATTGTAAATTTTAGAAATAGAACCCTATCAAAAGAAATTAAGGATAATTTTGAAGAATTTGAAGGAAAAGTTGTAAGAGTAGCTGGTAGAATTATGGCAAGACGTGGCCATGGTAATATGAGCTTTATGGATGTGCAAGATTCACTTGGACAAATTCAAGTTGTAAATCGTAAAAATGTTATGGGAGATAATTTCAAAGAAACAAAAGGCTATGACATTGGAGATTTGATTGGAATTGAAGGTAAAGTTTTTAAAACTAACCAAGGCGAAGTTTCTATCGAAACAGAACATGCAGACTTATTGACTAAATCTTTACAAATTTTACCAGAAAAATGGCATGGATTAAAAGATCCTGATATTAGATATAGACAAAGATATGTAGATTTAATAGTAAATCCAGAAGTAAAAGATGTATTTGTTCTAAGAAGTAAAATAATTTCAGAAATCAGAAGATTTTTAGAAAATAGAGGTTTCTTGGAAGTAGAAACACCAATTTTAAATACAATAGCCGGTGGAGCAACTGCAAGACCATTTATAACTCATCACAATAGTTTAGATATTGGAATGTATTTAAGAATTGCATCAGAGCTTTATCTAAAAAGATTGATAGTTGGTGGATTCGATAAAGTTTATGAAATAGGCAGAATGTTTAGAAACGAAGGAATGGATGCTACTCATAACCCAGAATTTACAACTATGGAATTATACCAAGCTTATGGTGATTTTGAAGATATGATGGAAATCACAGAAACTATGGTAGAAGATGTAGCTAATAAAGTAAAGGGAACTACAGTTGTAGAATTTGACGGAAATGAAATAGAACTCAAGGCTCCTTGGAGAAGAGTTTCTATGATTGATGCTGTAAAAGAATATTCTGGAGTAGATTTTAATGAAATAACAGAATATGAAGATGCAGTTAAAATTGCAAAAGAAAAAAATGTAGAAGTTAAAGGAACAAGAGGCGAAATCATTGCAGAATTTTTTGATGAATTTGTTGAAGAAAAACTTATCCAACCTACATTTGTTATAGATTATCCAGTAGAAATTTCTCCACTTGCAAAAAGAAAAAATGATGATCCAAGTCTAACATATAGATTTGAGGCTTTTGTTAATGGTTCAGAAATTGCCAATGCCTTTTCAGAATTAAATGATGCTGTTGATCAAAAAGAAAGATTTTTAGATCAAGTAGCAAAAAGAGAAGCAGGTGATGATGAAGCCCAAATGATGGATTATGATTTTGTAAATGCTCTTGAAGTTGGTATGCCTCCAACAGGTGGACTAGGAATTGGAATTGATAGGTTAATTATGATTCTTACTGGTCAACATTCAATTAGAGATGTATTACTTTTCCCAACAATGAAGCCAATTGGTGAAGAGAAAAAAGCAATAGAGAAAAATCAACATTCAATTGAAGAAGCAGCAGAAGATATTGATTTTACTAATGTTGTTGTAGAAGATTTATTTGAAGACCAAGTAGATTTTGAAACATTTTCAAAATCAGATTTTAGGGCTGTAAAAGTTTTGGATTGTAAAGAAGTTCCAAAATCTAAAAAATTATTAGAATTCACTCTTGATGATGGAAGTGGAGAAAATAGAACTATTTTATCAGGTATAAAAGCTTACTATAGTCCTGAAGAATTAGTTGGAAAAACACTTCTAGCAATTACTAACCTTCCTCCAAGAAAAATGATGGGCGTAGATTCATGTGGAATGATTTTATCAGCAATTCATGAAAAAGATGGAGAAGAAAAACTAAACCTAATAATATTGAAAAACAATATACCAGCAGGTGCAAAAATTTATTAATAAATTATAAAAAGGTTGATTAATATCAGCCTTTTTTATTTGGAAAAAAATATTTATGATATAATGAATTTTATAGTAGCCTAAAAAATTTCTCAAACAATTAAAAATAAAAATATTGGAGATATAATGAGAACTTATAAAAACAAGGAAGAATTAAAGTCTGAAATAAATAAAAAATTTGACAAATATATTTCAGAATTTGATGATATACCAGAGAAATTAAAAGATAAAAAAATTGAAGAAGTTGATAGAACTCCAGCAGAAAACCTTGCTTATCAAGTCGGTTGGACAAATTTAATAATAAAATGGGAAGAAGATGAGAAAAAAGGTCTAGAAGTAAAAACACCATCGGAAAAATTTAAATGGAATCAGTTAGGGGATTTGTATCAATGGTTTACAGATAGCTATGCTCACTTATCATTAGAAGAATTAAAAGATAATTTAAGAAAAAATATAGAATCAATTAATAAGATGATTGATTCATTAAGTGATGATGAATTGTTTAAACCACATATGAGAAAATGGGCTGATGATGCAACAAAAACTGCTGTTTGGGAAGTATATAAATTTATTCATATAAATACAGTAGCACCATTTGGAACTTTTAGAACAAAAATTAGAAAGTGGAAAAAATTTGTCTTAAATTAATAGACATTTTTAAAAAATAGAAAGGATAATATATGATAAAAAATATTATATTTGATCTGGATGGAACTATTTCGAAATCCGCTCATGGTATTTTGAATGCTTTTGAATATGCCTTGGAGAAAATGGGAAAAACATATTCTAGAGATGATTTATATAAATACATTGGCCCTCCTTTAAGAGAATCTTTTGTAAAAGAATTAGGAGAAGAATCAGCTGATAAAGGAGTTGATTATTATAGACAATATTATTTTAAAAAAGGAATTTTTGAAACTGAAATTTATGATGGAATTAAGGATTTAATAGAAAATTTAAATTCAAAAGGCTATAAAATTTTTCTTGCTACAAGCAAGGGTGAAGAATCTTCTGAAAAAATTCTTGATTATTTTGGAATTTTGGATTATTTTTCCTATGTTTCTGGATCAGAAAATAATAAAAATACTAAGAAAAAAGTTATTGACCATCTTTTAAAAGAAAATAATTTAAAATCTTGTGAGTCTATAATGATAGGTGATAGGTCCTATGATATTGAAGCGGCAAATGAGCTTGATATAAAGACTATAGGAGTGACCTATGGTTATGGGAAAAAAGAAGAATTTGAAAAAGCTAGTTTTATAGCAAATTCTCCCTATGAAATTATAAATATAATAGAAAAATCAAAATAAGAAAATGGGATTGTTGCAAAATTATGATTTTATAGTTTTTTGACAGTCCCATTTTTTATATAAAATTTTTTCTTGTATAGTTTTTTAAATGCAATTCTTAACTTTAATTTATTTAAAATTATCTATTAAT
>URRX01000080.1 GCA_900550345.1 uncultured Anaerococcus sp.
AAGCTATATTTATAAAACTTTTTCATTCTTTTTATAGATAAGTTCCTATTTAAAATAAATTATACTTAATCTGAAATTTTGCGTGTTTTGATATTGTCCATATTTTTTAGTATTCTAATTATTTATTTTTACTTTTTATTTTTCAATTTTTTCTAGTTTTTTTATTGTATCAATTGATTCATTCAAACTTTCTGTTACTATGTCAACATTTGTTTTTTCTTCTTCATTTATTGATCCATCTGGAGCGTATCCTAGGGTGTTTGTGTAAGTAAATACCAATCCCGAATTTGGTAATACATCATTTATTAATCCAAGAGTAATTCCATCTCCTCCTGTTTTGTGTCCTACTAGTTTTGCAATTTTTGCATTTTTACAAAAACTTGCAAATCCTTCAGCTGCAGAATAAACTCCTTCGTCTACCAACAAATATAAATTGCCTTCAAATTTGTTTTCTTTTATAGGTGAAATTTCTATATCATCCTTGCTATAGTATGAAAAATCTTTTAAATCTTCTATGTGATTTAAATTTAGTTTTGTTAAATCTACATTTTCTATATTCTCGTAATAAATATCTTCACTTTCCAAAAGCATTTTTGAACGCATTCCATCCCTAAAAAACATGTGATTTGAAATTGAAACTTTTTTTCCTATTAATCTAGGAAGAAGATAATCTTGCCAATATTCAACATTTCCACCAGAATTTTGTCTAATGTCAATTATTAAAGTTTTTAAATCAGGATTTTCTTTTAAAAATTTGTCTAATTTTTTCATATCATTAGATAATTCATATTCTGCAAGCATTTCATTAACTCTAATAAGACCTAGTCCTGGTTGTATGATTTTTGTTTGTAAGTTTTCTGCCTTATCTTCTGTAAGTGTTTCTATGGAAGTTTTTTTGTGAGTTGGTCTTTTTTTCGATTTTTTCTTTTCAATCTCGCTTGATTGAACACCCTTTATATCATATCTATCTCTCACACTTTCCTTATTCATGGCCAAAAATTCATAATACATGGAAGGATCTTTCCAAAAATGTGAATAATATTCTAAAGTTTCTTTTACATATTCTTTGTCTGCAATTGTTGCATGATCATTGTGAAGATCTGCCATTATATTTTGCATTATTCTTTGAAATTCTTGGTCACTTTTGCAAAATTTAACTTCATTTAAATATCTAGAATAATTTTCTAGAAAATCGATACCATATTGTCTTTTCAAAATCCCAAAAAATGGATAATTATCTTTTATTTGATTAAAAAGATAATTGAAATCTTCGATTCTTTCTTCTTGACTTAATTCTTTTTTATCTTTTTTATCTTTAAAAACTAAATCACAAGGTCCGTCCAATTTTTTATACCAAGTTAAGTATTCATCTGTTGATTTAAATTCATCAATTTGGTCTGGATTAAATTTTATTATCTTTTTTTCTTTTGGTTTTTTCTCAGATAATATTATATCTTTTCTTTGATTAAGATAGTCTATTCTTCTTTGGGCACAAGATGAAAACAAAATGATAAAGACCAAAACGAAAAGACTTAATTTACTTTTTTTCTTCATCAAGTCCTCCACTAATTACCCAATCTCTTTTTTTAATTTCATATAAAAACGGGAGAATTCCTATAGGATTTATTAGTGAAAAAACTGCAATCATCAACAAATAAAATGACAGTTTTCTTTTTTCATATCTCATAATAGATCCCATACTTTTATTGTTTATTTTTATTAAGTAAATAGCTCTTAAAAATAAAAAGAATCCTCCAATAAGCTCCAAACTTTCTATATAATATATGCCAAAAGCAAAAACAAATATTGCAGACAAAAAGTAAAGAAAGTAGGCTATTTTATTTTTTTTGTTGTAATTTTTAATTTTTATATTTTCTCTACTCATAAGTCTATTATATCAAATTATATTAAATTAAAGTCCTAAATTAGGATAAACTTTTAAATAATTATCAGATCTTTTCCCATCTTTATAATTTAAATATCCTGCCATAGCAATCATTGCAGCATTATCTGTACACAAAATTATATCTGGATTATAAAATTTGACATCTCTTTTGTCGCATTCTTCTTTTAATCTTTCTTTTAGTCTAGAATTTGCTGCAACTCCTCCAGAAACTGCCAAAGTTTTTAGACCAGATTCATCAATTAATCTCATAGATTTTTCTACAAGTACATCGATAACTGCTTCTTGGAAGCTTGCTGCCAAATCTGCCTTATTTATTTCTATATTTTTTTGATTTTGTTGGTTAATATAATTTAAAACTGCAGTTTTAAGGCCAGAAAATGAAAAATCATAAGAATCTTTTTCAAGCATAATTCTTGGAAAGTCTATTGCATCCTTATTTCCTTCTTTTGCAAGTTTATCAATTTTTGGTCCACCAGGATATCCAAGTCCAATGCTTCTTGCAATTTTATCGTAAGATTCTCCAGCAGCATCATCTCTTGTTGTTCCAATTATTTCGTAATCTGTGTAGCCATTTACTTTTACAAGATAAGTATGACCTCCACTTACAACCAAAGAAATAAATGGTGGTTCTAGATCTTTATTTGACAAATAATTCGCACAAATATGTCCTTGCATATGATTTGTTCCTATCATAGGAATATTTGCTGCCAAAGAAAGAGCTTTTGCTGCAGAAATCCCAACCAAAAGTGAACCAATAAGTCCTGGTCCTTTTGTTACAGAAATTAAATCAATATCTTGGTATTTTAAATTACAATCATCCAAAGCTTTTTCTATTAGAGGATTTATAGCCTCAAGATGTTTTCTTGATGCTATTTCTGGCACAACTCCTCCAAATATTTTATGTATATCAATTTGAGATGATATCAAATTTACTAAAACTTCTCTATCATTTTTTAAAATAGAAACTGAAGAATCATCACAAGATGTCTCAATTCCCATAGTATAAAAATCTTTCATATCAATTCCTTTAACATTATAAAAGCATCTTCGTGGGTTAGGCTATAATAATTTTTTCTAAGTCTAATTTTTTCAAAGCCAAATTTTTCATACAAATTAATTGCTGGGATATTTTTAGTAGAAACTTCTAGCCAAATTTTTGAAATTTTTAAATTTCTAGAAGAATTTATCAAATGCTCAAGCATATAAGATGCAATTTTTTGGCCTCTATTTTTTTCATCTACTGCAATTGTATAAATTTCTACTTCATCCAAAATTTTAGAAATTATGTAAAATCCTACAGTTTCCCCACTTTTTTCATATACAAAATGTCTTTTATGTTTATTTTTTTCAATATCATTTATAAGATCCTTTTTTGGTAAGGGCCTATAAAATGAATTACTCTCAATCGTATAAACCTTGTCTGTATCATCTACAGTCATTGTTCTAATCATTTTTCTTTTCTCTGTCCCTTTCCGCTTGTGATTTTCTCAAATAATTTGGAACAAGCTTATAAAGATCAAAATCCTCATCCTTTTTTTCAAGTGCAAGTTTGCATAAATTTTTTCCAATACATGATCTGTAAGAAAAATCTAAAATTCTTGCCCTATCAAATTTATCCTCATATTTTTCACTAACTTCTGAAACTAAATCGAAATCTATATTTTTTTCGTTGCAAAGTTTTGAAAATTCGTCAATATTATATAAATCTTCTTTTACAATTTCTTTCATATTCTCATCATACATTGCCCCATAGACTCTTTTTCCCCTAGCATCAAGCATAGCCGCCTTGGCAGTATTTGATGAAGAATTTAAGGCTAGAGCCTTTAAAGTTGAAACTGGAATAAGTTTTTTATTGTCAACTTGAGCAAAAGTTTTTGCAATTGTCATTCCAATCCTAAGACCTGTAAAAGATCCTGGGCCTTGGCTAATTGCAAAAATATCAATATCAGAAAGCTTTAGTCCCAAAAGTTTTAACAAAGTTTCAATCATTGGAACAAGCGATTCAGAATGAGTTTTTTCTTGATTTACATTAAAATCTCCTATAATTTTACTATCTTCACAAATACTTACAGTAGAAATCATAGTAGAGGTATCAATAGCTAAAACTCTCATTAAAATCTCCTAACTAAAATTTAACACTAATATCTCTAGTGTTCTCGTCAATTTTTTCTATATTTACTTCAATCATATCATCTGGAAGATAGCCTTCTGCCTTATCCGCCCATTCTAAAAATGTAATGGCATTTTCTGGATAAAAATATGTTTCAAAATCTATATCCAAAATTTCATCAGGCTCTTCAAACCTATAAAGATCAAGATGATAAATTGAAAAAACCTCCTCATCTTTTTTGCCATCATAAATATTTACAATGGCAAAAGTTGGTGATGAAGTATTAGAAATTCCAAAATATTTACAAATATAAGAAACAAAAGTAGTCTTACCACTACCCATATCTCCTATAAGATTAATTACCTGACCTTTTTTCAATTTTTTGGAAAAATCAAAAGCAAAATCTTCCATTTCCTTCAAAGAATTAATTCTCATAAAAACTCCTTGTCACTTATTATACTACAAAAGTTTAATTTTAAGGCATTTTGTAAAATATATTATAATCCAAAATAAAAAAATTCCAATAATTTTAAGTATAATAAATTCAAAAAATAAAAAGAATTCATGAATGAATAAAAAATCTTTTGCAAAAATAATAAACGAGATCTCTCGACTCCTTATAGTCGCTCGAGATGGGTGATTAATTGATTTATTTAAAAACTAAAGTTCAATTTTAAAATTTATTTAAAATAAAAATTCTCCAATATTTGAAATATAAAAAATCCTTTAGAATTAAAGCGCATCCCACTTAAACCCATCTCGAGCCGATAAATATGCCTTGATTTGGCATATTTATCCCTAAAACTAGTGTGAAAGCACGGAGGAATTTGCGTAGCAAATGGGTTTTAGTGCCGAGAGATCTCTTTATTAAATTTATCCAACAATTTTCTTAGCTTTCATATAAAAAAATGACTGTTGCAAAATGAATAAATCATTTATTATTTTGCAACAGTCTTTGACCTTACAATCATTATCTTCTATCGTTTAAAATTGAAGAAACGTGTTTATATAATAATTTTGTCACCAAAATTTCAATTAATCCCTTTATTAAATTAAACGGAACTATTGCAAAAATCATCATAGTAAAATATGACTTTACCAAACTATTTGTCTTGTGGGCCATTGCTACAAATGCATTCATATCAACTCCCATTGCTTTTCCATAAAGTGGAAATATTACAAAGGCATTTGATAAGGTTGCAGCAAGTGTCATTATTAACATTCCACAAATCATAGCTATTGTTGCATTTTTTTTGGTTTTATTTTTTTTATAAATACTTGATGAAACAAATACAAAAAGTCCACCAACAACAAAATTAGAAATTTCTCCTACTCCATATGTGCTTGTTTTGCTTAAATTCAAAATATTTTTAATTAATTGAATTAAAACTCCATATATTGGTCCCATTGAAAATCCACCTATAAGAGCTGGAACATCAGCAAGGTCAACTTTCATAAATGGTGGCGCAACTGGAATTGGAAATTGTACAAACATTAAAATAAAACTCATTGCGGCAAGTATTCCAACTTTTACCATATTTCTTAATTTTCTTTGATCATGACTCATAAATTCCTCCTAAATTTCGGCATAAAAAAATGCCCATTCAAGGCTAAAAAATTTCTCATAAAAAGAATATCTTCTTTCATCCAGACTTTAACTGTCGGTATAGGAATTTCACCTATTCAGTAAAAACTCGCAGACTATAACTGCCGGTTAAGGAATCTAACCTCACCCTGAAGATATCTATATGATAGCATAAAATTATTTTTTTAACAAGAAAAATAAGCCTAAGCTGACTTTATTTTTCAATATCACAAGATTCCATAATCCATGAATAACCTTGTCCTCTAATTGTTTTTATTGGTTCCAATTTTGCTTTTTTAAATTCTTTACGGATTTTTCTAACATGTTCTCTAACAGATCTATCAGTTGTTTCTATTCCAAGTTTTGACATTTCCTCTACTATAGTTTCTTTTGAAACTGCTTTATTCATATTTTTAATAAGAATTGTGCAAAGGCTAATTTCTGATTTTGTAAGATCTAATATATCGTTTCCTATCCTAAAAATCCCATTATCAACTTCAATTGAACAAAAGCCAAATGAAATTATTTTGGAATTATTAATTTCTTCAACTTTTTTTAGGGTAAATTTAACAAATTCATCCCTTGAATAAGAATGAATTACAAAATCTTTATCATCAATTTTAGCTTCGTAGGGACTTTTTTTGTACCTATCTGTAAGATAAATCACTGGAATATCAGTGGTTTGTTTTATGTACTGGATAAGTTCAATGCACCTGGTATGAGTCATATCCACCAAGATTAAATCAAATTCCGATAGGTCATCTTCTAAAATTATATCCTCAAAATTTTCATATTTTTTTACAACAACTTCATTTTCATCAAATTTAGAGTTTAACAAGTTAGAAATTCCATTTTTGTATTCCATAGATGCTATTTTCATAACTTCTCCTAACTTTTCAGTATTATCACTTTAAATCTGTGATAAACTTATTCACTCTAATTATATAGAAAAATTAGTTGATTAGCAAGATTAATATTTAATTTTTTTTGTATTTTTATCCTATAAAAATTCTACAAATATTAGTTTTGATCAAATAATTTCTCATTCATTTTATTAAGATTATCTAATTTTCTATAATATTTTTTTATATTATTTATATTATTCATGAAACTTTCTTTTATAATTTCCATTTTATCACTATCGTAGGTACTTAT
>URRX01000081.1 GCA_900550345.1 uncultured Anaerococcus sp.
GTTCACAATAAATGAAAATAAACCAAAAGTTATAATTGTTAATGGAAGAGACAATAATTTTAAAATAGGTTTTATTATAGCGTTAACCAACATTAATAATAAAGCTGTAATTATTATATCCTTATTTTGTGAGAAAGTTATTCCTTCAAATAAGATGTCAAGAATATAAAGACTTAATGCATCTGCTATCCATTGTACTAAAAATGTCATGATTTCACCTCGATTCAAATATATATATATATAAGAAATTGTACAGGAATTTGTAAAAAAATCAATTTATGAAAGAAAATGAATGAAAATGATTGACTATGAATGAAATTGTATTATAATATTATCAAATGATATTTGAAAAAAGAATTGAAATAATTTTAAATATTTTAAAAAAACAAAGGCAAGTTTCTAATAAGATTTTAAAATCGAATCTTAATATAAGCGAGTCCACTTTGCGAAGAGATTTAGACTATCTCGAAAAAAGAGGTGACATAAAAAGAGTACATGGTGGAGCGATTCTCGCAAATATTGAATTTGAAGAAAAATCTTATGATAATAATGTTGTTTCAAATATTGAAAGTAAAATAAAAATTGCCAAAAAAGCCTCAAAGGAAATTTTTGATAGTAAATATATATATTTGGATGCAGGAACTACTGTAAATCAAATTATAGATTACTTAGCAAAAGACTCTATTGTGATTACAAATGGAATTATGCACTTGGAAAAACTCGCAAAAAATAATATTAAAACAATTTTTCTAGGTGGAAATATAAAAATTAGAACAAATGTAGTTGTTGGTGAGCAGACTTTAAAAAATTTATTAAAGTATAATTTTGACTTATGCTTTATTGGAGCAAATGGATATTGTGATGGAGAATTTACAACTCATGATCCTGATGAAGCTATAATCAAAAATACTGCTATTAAAAGATCAAAAAGATCAATAATTTTGATGGATAAGTCAAAATTTGGCAAAGTTTATTTTTCAAAAATATGTAAAAGAGAAGACGTTGATTTGATTACGGAGGATTTATGATTTATACACTTACCTTAAATCCATCTATTGATTATGTTTTAAGAATTGAACAATTTGATGATGGTCAAACTATAAGAAGCAAAAGTGAAGAGAAATATCCTGGTGGTAAAGGAATCATGGTTTCTAAACTTCTAAAAAATCTTGGAGCAAAATCAATAAATATTGGTTTTTTGGGTGGATTTACTGGAGAATTTATTAAAAATAAATTAGAAAAGTTAGGAATTGATGAAGAATTTACAAAAATTTCTGATGATTCAAGAATAAATGTAAAACTAAAATATGATACAGAAACAGAAATAAATGCTCAAGGCCCTCAAATAAAGGAGGAAGAAATTGAAGGTTTCTTAAATTATTTGGATGATTTAGAAGAAGATGATTTTGTTATTATTTCAGGATCAATTCCAAAATCTCTTGGAGATGATTTTTATAGGGTTATTGTAAATTTATTAGAAATGAATAATGTAAGATTTGCTCTTGATACTTCTGGCAAAAAATTATTTAAACTTTCATCTTACAAACCATTTTTGGTAAAGCCAAATAAAGATGAGCTTAGCGAAATTTTTGAAGATAAGATAGATAGTGATGAAAAAATTGTAAAATATGCTAGAAAATTAATTGACCAAGGTGCTGAAAATGTAATCGTATCTCTTGGAAAAGATGGATCAATGTTTGTTGATAATAATATTGCATATAAGGCAAAACCGATTGAAGGAAAATTAATTAATTCTGTAGGAAGTGGAGATAGCATGGTTGCAGGTTATATTTATGGATATATGAAGGGGCTTTCAAAAATAGATTCTTATAAACTTGCTATTGCTTGTGGAAGCGCAACAGCTTTTAGTCCTGATATTGCAGAGAAAAATTTGATTTATCAAATCTTAGAGAAAGTTGAGGTAGATGAATGGAAATAAAAGATTTATTAAAAAGAAATCTGATGATTATGGAGCTTAAATCATCAAATAAAATGGATGTTATAGATGAAATTGCTCAAAAATTTTTCGATGAAGGAATTGTTGGAAATAAAGAAGAATTTAAAGAAGGTTTAATAAAAAGAGAAAGTGAAACTTCTACAGCTTTGGGTGAAGGAATTGCAATGCCACATGCAAAAGTTGATACTGTAAAAGAGCCTGCAGTTTTATTTGCAAAAAAATCTGAAGGAGTCGATTATGAAGCTTTAGATGGAGAAGATTCCTTTGTATTTTTCTCAATTGCAGTTCCAAATGGAGAAAATAACCTTCATGTTGAAACTCTTGCAAAATTATCAAAAATGATTTTAAAAGAAGGATTTGTAGATAAATTAAAAGCTGCAAATAGCCCTGATGATGTATATGGGATAATTGATTCATATTCAGAAGAAAAAAAAGAAGTTTCAAAACCAGTAGAAGAAAATGAAAGTTCTAAATATATTATAGGAGTAACAGCTTGTCCAAATGGAGTAGCTCATACTTACATGGCTCAAGAAGCTTTAGAAAATGCTGCAAAAAAATTAAATGCCAAAGTAAAAATTGAAACTAACGGATCAGATGGAGTTAAAAATAGATTAACTAAAGAAGATATAAAAAATGCTGATGCAGTTATTATTGCAGCTGACAAAAAAGTAGAAATGGCAAGATTTGACGGTAAAAAATTAATCCAAAGACCTGTTTCTGATGGAATTAGAAAAAGTGAAGAGCTAGTAAAAGATGCTATAGATGGAAAATTCTCAGTTTATCATGCAAGTGGCAGTGATAGTAAAACAGAAGAAATTTCTACAGAAAAAACTAGTTTAAAACAAGAAATTTATAAGGATTTGATGAATGGTGTAAGCCACATGCTACCTTTTGTAATTGGTGGTGGAATTTTGATGGCTATATCATTTCTGGCAGAAAGATTTTTGGGAGATAAATCTCTTGCCTTTACATTTTTAAATAAAATTGGTTCAGGAGCATTTTCTTTCCTGATTCCAATTTTAGCAGGATATATTGCATTTTCAATTGGTGATAGACCAGCTTTAATGCCAGGTATGGTTGCAGGTTTTCTTGCTAGCGAAAGCGCAGGATTTTTGGGAGGATTAATTGGAGGTTTTCTTGCAGGATTAATAATTAATTTCCTTAAAAAATTATGTGAAAACATGCCAAAATCACTTAATAGTGTAAAATCTATGTTAATTTATCCTGTTTTCGGTTTATTAATTACAGGAGCTTTGATGTTTTTCATAATAGATCCTGTATTTACCGGAATAAATGATGGTTTAAATAATTGGTTAACAAATATGGGAGCTACAAATAAAGTTCTAGTTGGAGCCTTGTTAGGTGGAATGATGGCTGCAGATATGGGTGGTCCAATAAATAAAGCTGCTTATACTTTTGCAACTGGTGCCTTTATTGGAACAAATGATGGAGCATTCATGGCTGCTGTTATGGCAGGTGGAATGGTTCCTCCAATAGCAATTGCTCTTGCGTCAACTTTCTTTAAAGCTAAATTTACAGAAAATGAAAGAAAATCAGCAGTTAGTAATTACTTGTTAGGACTTTCATTTATTACAGAAGGAGCAATTCCTTTTGCAGCTGCAAAACCACAATTAATTATTCCAATATCCGTTGTAGGAAGTGCTATAGCAGGAGGACTTACACAGTTATTTAATGTAAGTGTACCAGCACCACACGGTGGAATATTTGTTTTACCAGCGATGTCATCAATTAACCAAGTACTTTTCTTTATTGTATCTTTTATTGTAGGATCAATAATATCTGCGATTCTTTTAGGGATTTTTAAGAAAAAAGAAATCTAATTTAAAATAATTCACCAGTTTATGACTTCATAGACTGGTGTTTTTTTATTTGATAAAAATGGGTATAGAAATTACAAGAGAGGTTTTATATGAATGAATTAGAAAAAATTATAGAAGAACAAAAAATATTTTTTAGAACAGGAAAAACAAATACAGAAGATTTTAGGAAAAAAGCTCTAATAAAATTAAAAAATTCAATAAAAAAATATAGAGACGATATATTATATGCTCTAAAAATGGATTTAAATAAATCAACTACTGAGTCATATATTTCAGAGATTGCAAATGTATATGGAGAAATTGATTTTGCATTGAAAAATTTATCAGATTGGATGAAAGATAAAAGTGAGATTACAAACATAGAGGCAGCTCCCGCAAAATCATTTACTAGATATGAACCTTTGGGTCTTACATTAGTAATTTCTCCTTGGAATTATCCATTTTTACTTGCTATAGATCCGATTGTAAATGCTATTTCTAGCGGTAATACTATTATTTTAAAAACTTCAAGGAAGGCTTTTTATACATCAAAGATTATAAAAAAATTATTAGATGAGAGTTTTGATAGATCTTTTATTTATTGTGTTGATAATGAAAAAGTAAGCCACGATGAACTTTTATCTTATAAGTATGACCATATATTTTTTACAGGATCTTCAAAAGTTGGAAGAATTATCATGGAAAAAGCAAGCAAAAATTTAAGTAAGGTTACTTTAGAACTTGGTGGAAAATCTCCTTGTATAGTTGATGAGAGTGCAAATTTGAAATTTGCTGCAAAAAGAATTATTTGGGGAAAACTTTTAAATAGTGGCCAAACTTGTGTTGCTCCAGATTATCTTTTAGTTCATAAGGATGTGAAAGGTGAACTTTTGAGGCTTATGAAGCAAGCTATTTTTGAATTTTTTGGAGATAGAGCCATTAAAAATCCAGATTATCCTAGAATAATTGATAGAAAAGCTTTGGATAGGTTGGTTTCTTTGATGGAAGGTCAAGATATTTATACTGGTGGACTATATAATTCAAAAACTTTAAAAATTGAACCTACTATTATTAATAATGTAGATTTTTCAAATAAAATTATGAAAGATGAAATTTTTGGTCCAATTCTTCCTGTAATTGAATATGAGGATATTTGTAAATTAATAGAAAAAATAAAATTTATGGATAAGCCTTTGGCGATGTATATTTTTAGTGAAGATCAAGATCATATTGATAGGTTAACATACGATTTATCATCTGGTGGAGTTTGTATAAATGATACTATCATGCATCTTTCAAATCCAAATATAGAATTTGGTGGAGTAGGAGAAAGTGGTACTGGAGGATATCACGGAAAATATGGGTTTATGAATTTTTCAAATAGAAAATCGATAATGATTAGGTCTAATAATATTGATATAAATTTAAAATATCCACCTTACTCAAAGGGTCAAGAAAAAGTTATAAAGAAAATATTTAATTAAGTCCTAAATTTTTAGGACTTTTTTCTTTTTATTTTAATTTATTGAAGAAAAAAATTATAAAAGTATAATATTTCCTATAATCAAGGGGTGGTTTAATGGTTTTTATATCTGATGATAAAAAAAATGAAATTTTAGAAAATTCAGATATTGTAGCAATTATTGGTGATTATGTAGATTTAAAAAAATCTGGAAATTCCTATAAGGGTTTGTGTCCTTTTCATAATGAGAAGACACCATCTTTTACTGTTGACGACAAGAAACAATTATTTCATTGCTTTGGCTGTGGTGAAGGCGGAGATGTTGTTTCTTTTATTATGCATAAAGAAGGACTCTCTTATATTGATTCTATGAAATATTTAGCTAATAAGGCTGGTATTAAACTAGATAATACAAAATCTAGTAAGGAAAATAAAAGATTAAATAGACTTTATGATATCAATAGAGATATTATGATGTATTTTTATAAAAATTTACTAACTGATAAGGCTGGACAAACATATTTGAAAAATAGAGGCTTTAGATCAAATATTGTAAATACTTTTATGCTAGGTTTTGCCAAAAATTCATGGGATGATTTAATATCTTATATTAAGGAGAAAGATTATCTTTTAGATGATATTGAAAATTTAGGTTTGATTAAAAAATCTCAAAATGGAAAATATTATGATAAGTATAGAAATAGGCTGATTTTTCCAATAATAAATCATTATGGAAAAGTAATTGGATTTGGTGGAAGAAGTATTGATTCAACTATGCCTAAATATTTGAATTCTCCAGAAAGCGAAGTTTTTAAAAAAAGATATAACCTTTATGGTTTAAATATTTTTAAAAAGCAATCAAATAAGGATATTATTTTGGTTGAAGGATATATGGATGTAATTGGTTTGAATAACCAAGGAATTGATCAGGCTGTAGCAAGTCTTGGAACTTCACTTACAAACGATCAGGCAAAACTTTTAAAAAGGTATGCAAAGAATGTTTATATTTGCTATGACGAGGATAATGCTGGAATAAAAGCTACAGATAGGGCCATTGAAATACTCTTAGATGAGGGAATAAAACCTAATATTATTAGCCTTGAAAAAGGACTTGATCCTGATGATTTTGTAAAAAAATATGGTAGAGATGCCTTTATAAAAAAAATGGATGAGGCTAGTGATGTTTATAATTACAAGTATAATAAGATTCTTGATATATATGCATCAAGTAAAGATAATGAAAAATTTGAAAAATTAAATTTATTTATAGAATTTTTAGCATCAATAAAGTCGGATTTGACAAGAGAAATTTTTGTTAATAATGTTAGCAAACTTTTTGATGTAGATAAGT
>URRX01000082.1 GCA_900550345.1 uncultured Anaerococcus sp.
AATTGGAAAAATTATAAGAAAATAAAATTAGAATTATAAATATTATTTGAAAATAAACTAATTAATTATACTTTATACTATTAAAATTTTATAAAATTAGTTATAATAATATTATGAAAAGTTATAACAATAATATTAAAAAATATAATGAAAAAATCAAAAAAATATTAAATGAAAATAAATTTGTCAAGAAAACTAGATCATCAGTTTTGAAGGTTGTATTCGGCAGGGCAGGACTCTATATTCTTTTTATATTGATTCAAGTTGCTATTTTGATTTCAATAGTTAATCATTTATCTGTTGATTCATCCTTAATTGTTGGATCATCTGCATTAATTGCTGCAATTTCTTTGCTTGTTGTTTTATCTATGGATGTAAATCCTTATGAAAAACTTTCCTGGTTTTTTGTAATAGCAGTATTTCCTACTTTTGGAATAATGTTTTTTATCTTATCTAGAATTGATATTGGAAAAAAATTAGAAGAAAGTTCAATTATGGATAGCGAAGAAGAAACGAATTATTTGCATACTGTAGACAGAGAACTAGTTGAGGAAATTAAAAATGAAGATAAGGAATTTTATAATTTAGTAAAATATTTAAATGATTATGGAACATATCCTGTAAGTGAAAATAATGATGCCAAATATTATAGGGTTGGTGATGATACGGTTAATGATATTATTGATGCTATAAGAAGCGCAAAAGATTTTATTTTTATAGAATTTTTTATAATAAATCAGGGATATTTTTGGGGGACTATTCTTGAAGAGCTTTCAAAAAAAGCAAGCGAAGGAGTTGAAGTTCGTTTAATGTATGATGGGACAAATGCAATTTTAAATTTACCTAAAAATTTCCCAGAAGAAATGGAAAATTTAGGGATAAAATGCAAGGTATTTTCACCAATAATTCCAATTATTTCTACCTATCATAACAACAGAGATCATAGAAAAATTTTGGTTGTTGATGGAAAAGTTTCTTTTACAGGTGGGGTAAATTTGGCTGATGAATATATTAATGTTGAAGAAAGATTTGGTCATTGGAAAGATACTTTTGTAAGGCTTGAAGGACCGGTTGTTCAATCATTTACAATTATGTTTTTACAATTATGGGATAGCGAAGAAAAAGAAGATCTTGAAAGATATTTAAAAACTTATCCAAAAAAATCTAAAGGTTATATGATTGGAGTTGGAGATAATCCAATAAGAAAAGAAAGATTTTTTAAAAATATCTACATGCATATTCTTGATACAGCAAAAGATTATGCCTATATAATGACACCCTATCTAATTATGGATAATGAAATGATAAAATCATTGACATTTGCAGCAAAAAGAGGAGTTGATGTTAGAATTGTTCTTCCAAAAATTCCTGACAAAAAAATTCCCTATATGTTAGCAAAATCACATTATAAAAAATTATTAGATGCTGGAGTAAAAATTTATGAATACATACCAGGTTTTATTCACGCAAAAACTTGGATTTCTGATGATGAGAAAGCTGTGGTAGGTTCTGTAAATTTAGATTATAGGGCTTTATATTTGAATTTTGAATGTGGAGTTTATATTCACAAGGCACCAGTAATTAATGAAATCTTAGAAGATTTTGAAATAACTTTTGATATATCACAAGAAATAAATATGGAAGATGTTAAGGCATATCCCTTATATAAAAAATTAGCAGCAGCAATAATAAAACCACTTGCACCATTAATGTAAAGATCTAGGAAACTAGGTCTTTTTTATTTGAAAAAATATTTGACAAATTTTTAAAATATTATAAAATTAAATCAAGAAGTGTATGGAGACACACCGAACACCATACAAAAATTTGTAGAAAGGAGTTTTTATGTTTGATTTAAATAATTCATCTCAAATTCCCTTGAATGAACAAATTGTGGAACAAACAAAATTAATGATTGCTCAAGGGATTTTACTTGATGGCGATTCTATGCCATCGGTTAGAGAATTATCAAAAACTTTGCTTATCAATCAATCCACTGTTCAAAAAGCCTACAATAAGTTAAAAGAAGATGGAATTTTGCTCACAAAAAAAGGTCTTGGAACTTTTGTAAGTTTGGATGATGAAAAAATTGATATTAAAAAAGAAAGGCTTGAAAAAAATTTGCATGACATTTTTTTGAAGTGTAGGTTTTATGGAATTGACTTTGAAAAAATAAAGGAAATTTATTATAAGAGTAAGGAGGAATTTAATGATAGTGGAAGTAATGAGCCTTTATAAATCTTTTGGTAAAAATAAGGTTTTAGAAGATGTAAATTTTTCCTTAGATGAGGGAAAAATTTATGCCTTGGTTGGAAGAAATGGTTCTGGTAAGACTACTCTTTTAAAAATTATGGCTGATATTTATCAAAAAGATTTGGGGAAAATTAATGTTTTTGGAAAATCTTTTATAGAAGATAAACATATTATAGAAAACATAGCTTATTTACCTGATAGATTTGATTATTTTGATTATTCTTCAGTTGAAAAAATGCTTGGATATTATGAAGTTATTTATCCAAATTTTGACAAAAGATTTGTATTAAAAGAGCTTGAAAAAAATAATATTGATATTAAGAAAAATTTAAGGTCTTTTTCTAAAGGATACAAAAATTTGATTGGACTTTTGGCTGTAATTGGAACTAATGCAAAAATTGTTTTATTAGACGAAATTCTTGACGGTATGGATGTTTTGAACAAGGAGATAATTCTTTCTTATATTTTAGATTTAAAAGATTTTGGAAGGAGCGTTCTTGCTTCAAGCCATGAACTTGAGGAATTGGCAAAGGTAGCTGATGAGACCTTATATCTTTCTAAAAATGGAAAACTTACAAATCTTCAAAAAAATAAGGAAAAATTTGTGAAATTACAAATTGTAGTAAAAGATGAATTAGATCCCAAAATACTTGATAGAGCTGTTTTGAGATTTAAGTTAGGAAGAGTTTATACCATTTTGATTGAAAATAGAGAAAATTTAATGGATGTGATTAAAAATAATGAATCAGTAGTCCAGTTTGATATTTTGGATCCAAAAATTGAAGATAATTTTTATTGGGAGAAGGGAAGGAGTAAATAATGAAAGACTTTAAAAAAGAAATTAGCATTCTTAATAGAAGAAATGGATTTTGGATAGTCCTTGTTATAGCTGTAAGTCTTCTATTTTCTGGACTTTTCCAAACAAATTCTTTGGATGGGACTTATAAGTCTTTAATTCAAACAACTAATAAATTAAATACTATTGCAAAAACCAATACAAAATATAAAAAAGATACAAAACTTGATGAGAAGTTTTTCAAAGAAAATGATATTTTATTTGAAAAAATCGCAAAAAAATATAAGTATGATAAACATATAAACTTTGATTATGAAAAGGCAAGTCAAAAAGAAATCGATAAATTTGAACAATTCCAAATAAAATACGGCGAATATTTTCAAATTTTAGACCAATATAAATTTATGTCAAATCAAGCAAAAGGAAAATCAAAAGATTTATATTTTACATCAATTTTAAGTATTGGAGCAATCTTATCTATTGTTTTAGGATTTTTGTTCTCTTCAATGGAGCATGCAACTTCATATTATGAATTTGCAAGAACTTATCCATGGACAAAGAAAAAAGATTTTTTGATGAAAATAGGATTTGGGTTAATAATAATATTTGCCTTTGTTTTAATTTCTTCATTTTTAAATTATATGATTATAAAAACATCTAATTATGAGATTTTAAAAACTGGTATAAGTCAAATTCCAGAAACCATCAAAAGTTTTGGAACTTTATCAGCAATCTACCTTGCAATTTTATCAATAGGTTTTATGGCTGGAAATATTTTGGGACATATTGGGCTTTCTATTATTACTTTTGCGTTTTTAGATATTTTGGATGGATTAATAGAAAATATTAGTGAAATTTTATTAGGATATTCAAATTATGATAGATCAATTGCATCTTTTATTAATAATAAAATTCCTGATAATGGAAGTTTAATTAATACAGTTTTAAGAGTAGTTTTAAGACCCCTTCCAAATTTTGACACTTCTAAAAATTCTATTATAGGTCTAATAATATTTTCCCTAATAGTTTTTGCCATATCATATTCATTGATAGAAAAAACAAAAACAGAAAATTCAGGAAAGATGGTTTTGTTAAAACCTATAGAAAGTTTAGCAAAAGTCTTAGTAATCTTATCTTTTTCAAGTATAGGAACTATGATTTTCCAATCATCTCTTTTTGAAGGATTTTCAATTATGAATTTTGTAGTATTTGGGATATTGATTTTTGTATTTACAAAAATATTTAATATTTTATTTGATTTGAGATTAAAGGTATAAGCAATCTACTCTATATAACATAGTAGTTTGAATAGACTGGGCTCTTGCTCAGTCTTTTTTAGTGATTAAATTTTCAAATTTGGTAAAATATAATAAAGCTTATATTTAGGAGGTAATTATGGCAAAAGATAGGTTAACTTGGAATGAATATTTTATAAAACTTGCTCATATGGTAGCTCTTAGGGGAACTTGTGATAGGGCGTATGTTGGTTGTGTTTTAGTAAATAATGAAAATAGAATTATTTCTACAGGCTATAACGGATCTATAAAAGGAAATCCTCATTGTGATGAGGTTGGACATACTATGAGAGATGGTCATTGTATTGCAACAATTCATGCAGAAATGAATGCTCTTTTGTATTGTGCAAAAGAAGGGATTTCTGTTAAAAATTCAATTTGCTATGTTACACATTTTCCTTGCCTAAATTGCACAAAATCTTTGATTCAAGCAGGGATTAAGGAAATATATTATTCAAATGATTATAGAGTTGATCCTTATGCAACAGAACTTTTGGAGAAAAATCATATTAAATTTGAAAAAATAGAAAATAGAAAATGAGAAAAAAATGGGATACAATAAAAGAAAATTTGAGATAATAAAAGAATTTTTAAGCCCTAATTTATTTTTAGATATTAGAAAACTACTAAAAAATAAAAATAAAGATTCTAGTCAAATAAGAGATTTGGAAAGAGAATTTGGTGAAAAATTAAGGAATTTATTTGAAAATTTGGGTCCAGTTTTTGTAAAATTTGGTCAATTATTATCTACAAGAAGGGACATTTTTTCTGAAAATATAATAAGTGAGCTTGAAAAATTACAAGATGATGTAAAAGAAGAAGACTTTGAAAATATTAAGGAAGTTTTTTATAAAGAATTTTCTAAAGATATTTATGATGTTTTTGATGAATTTGAAAAAAAACCACTAGCATCAGGTTCTATTGCTCAAACTCATTTAGCAACAATAAAAGTTGGGTCAATTGATAGAAAAGTTGTTGTAAAAGTTCAAAGAAAAGATTTAGACAAAAGAGTTAAAGAAGATTTGATAATAATGAAAGATCTTTATAAAAAACTTGAGAGCAAACTTGATGGAATAGAATCTTTTAATTTTGGAGAAATAATAGAAGAATTTTCCCTATCTTTGAACAAAGAAATAGACTTTGAAGTAGAAAAAAATAACATAAAAAAATATATGAAATTAAATGTAAAAGAAAATGATCTTTTATCACCAGACGTTTATGATTCTTATTCTAGTAAAAAAGTCTTGACCTTAGAATATATTGAAGGGAAGTCTATAAGGTCAGTTTTTGAAAAAAAATCAAATAAAAGAAAAGATATGGCTCAAAAAATAATTGAAGCCTATGTAAATCAAATGTTTACTTATGGTTATTTCCACGCAGACCCACATCCAGGAAATATTTTTGTAGACAAAGATTTAAATATTTACCTATTAGATTTTGGTATAGTAGGAAATTTATCCGAAAATTATAGATATCAGATAATGAAAATATTTTTGGGAGCAAGTTTTGGTGAAGTAAAATTAATAACAGATGCCATAATTGGAATGGGATTATTAGAATTTGATTCCAAAAAAATAGGAGATTTTGAAAAGAGAATCCAAAGACTTTTAGATAAATATATGGTAATGAGTTTAAATCAAATGAAACTTTCAGATTTGATTACAGATTTTTATACACTTTTAGTAGATTATTCAATTAAAATTCCATCAGAGCTTACAAATTTTGCAAAGACAGTATTAATATTAGAAGGTTTAATAGAAAAATTAGTTTATAAAGAATCTTTCTTAGAACTAGCACTTCCGATTGCAAAATCAATGGTTTTTAAAATATTTAGTCCAGATATTTTGATAAACAGACTAAGACCAAAAATGTTTGACACATATTCATTAATAAAAGAGTTTCCACAAACCAGTCTAAATATTTTAAGACAACTTGCCAGGGGAGATTTTAGAATAATAGATCAAAAAAGTGAAATAGAAAGAAAATCTTATGAAAAAATAGAAAATCAAAAAAGCCAAGCCATAGTTTTTCTTGGAGTTTCAATAATAGTAGGATTTTCACTTTTGAGTTTATCAAATTTAAAATTAAATCAAAATATTTTGAAAGCTATATTAATATTAATTTTAAGCCTTGGATTTTTTATGGCTTACATTATAATAAAAAACCTATATAGAAAGGAATGATATGAGAAAAACAAAAGAATTTGAAATAGAAAGATTTATCACAAATAGTGAAGGATACTT
>URRX01000083.1 GCA_900550345.1 uncultured Anaerococcus sp.
AGGTAAAGGAAAAACTCAAAAAGATGTTGCAGATTACTTAGATATGTCAGAAAAGACTTTTAATACTAAATTAAAAAATGGAATATTTGGTTCTGATGATATTGATAAAATGATAGATTTTCTAAATATAGAAGATCCAATGTGGATTTTTTTTGATAGAAAAGTAACTTTAAAAGATACTAAAGAAATATCTTTTGTAAAATTGAAATAAATTAAATTATGGAGATTTAATTTGCTGGTGTAAAAAAAGATGGAGAAAAAGAAAGGAGGGGGAATGGATAAGCAAATTATTGAAATTGAAGATGGAAAAAATGAATTCATATTTAAAATTAATGGAGTTGACTTTGTAGAATATCTTGTTTCTTATAATATTTTGTCAACTCCTGATAGTAAAGAATTAGATATTAAATTATTGATACCAAGTGAAAAAATCAAAGTCCAAGTTTGTTCTTGATTATTTCTGTTGCGACTTTGCCTAATACATCTAATGATACTGAGGCTAGTTTACCTATTTGGTTTTTTGTTTCTTTAAATACTTTAGGGTCTCTTATTGTATTTAAAAATTCATGACCTTCCCAGGTTAAAGATTTTACTTGGATATGTACTATTCCTATCCATGTATTTACTTCTACAGAGTTTATAAAGCCAGCTTCTTTTAGTTTTATTAGAGTATAGAAAGTATCTTGATCAGTGTTATTGCGGTCATATTCTAAAACATTTTCTAAATCTGTTTTTTCTTCGATTTGTAGCAATAATTCTCTGATTGTATCATAGTTTAGTTTCATTTATTGTCTCCTTTCTTGTTTTATTATAACAGATTGAAGATTGTGGATAGGTTTTAAAAGGTTAAGACAAAGAAAAATTAAGGAGGACTTATGAATTTTTTAAAGAATTTTTTTAAGGAAATTAAAGAAGGGGGCATGGAAAGAATGGAAGAAAGGCTGATGTGGATTGGTAGTGAGTTCTTTTGTTTTTTTATGGATTGGATTGCTCCTATTTTATCAGCCTTGGCTGTTTCTTTATTGGTTAATTATTTTTTAAGAAAATAGAAGGTTTGTTAGAACGCTTACTAATAAAGCTACCAAAGACGGAAATAGAAATGAACGGACAAGTTCTTTTATCACATCACGTCTTTCAAAAAGGATGTAATCTTCAAGGTATGTATATCCATATTTGGTTAGAGAATATTTTCCAGTGTAAATAATACGAACATTTCCAAATTCGTCTGGTTTTGATTCTTTGTATGTTTCTTGAAGATATTGTTTTTGTCTTTCTTGAGGTGTGAATCTTAAACCTTTTGGTTTGGACATTTGCTCTAGTCTATGGAGTGTTTGGTGTTCATGGTCTGGAAATCTTTTAAGGATTTGTTCTTTACTAGCTGAGTTTTTACGCTTTATAAATTTTAGTATTTTGATGTTCATTATTTGAATATCTTCTTGTTGAAGTGTCATAGTTTTCTCCTTTTGGTTTTATTATATCAAATTTGGAGATTGTGGATAGGTTTTAAAAGAAAAAGAAAGGATGGGGAAAATGGCTAATTTTATTAATTCTAATGTAAAGATAAATGTTGAGGGCATAGAGATATGTTTGGAGAAACTTAATGAGTTAGAAAAAAAGCTCAATGATGTTAATTCTCTTATTAAAGAGATTTCATCATTGAGCATAGATATTAATTTTGGCGAGAAACAGGAGGATGATTTATTGAATAATCAGTGTCAATAAGTTGTAAAAATATATCTAGGTATTTTTTTAAGACTTCTATGTCATATTCTTTATATTTTTCTTGGTAATGTGTTTTATCGTTAGCTAATAGTCTTACGACATCTGCTGTATTGATTAGTTGTTGTAGTGGCATGTAGGAGCTAATGGAATCATATAAGGATTTTCTTACTACTTCTTCTTTGGGCTTATTTAATTCTTTTATAGCATAATCTTTTATTAAATATTCTAAGGATTTTCTATAACCCATAGCTGCAAGGTCATACATATTGTGATCATATGCAAATGATGAGTCTTTGTATAGTCTGATACAGTTTGGAGATAAGTCTTGGATTGATGGATAGAAGTAAGTATCTGATGACATTGGATATGAAGAAATAAATTCTATTTTTATTTCTTCGTTTTGGGGTTTTTCTAATAGATAGGTAGCTGCTAAATTTTTTGAACAACATTTAGCGTGAAGAATCTTCAGAAATATTTCTTTGTTTTTGGAAAAAGCCATCATAGTTGAGTTTCTTTCGGTTAGTTCTACAACTTTGCCACAGTAAGGGCAAGTTAAGGGGGCAGTTACTGAGTGTAGTCTATTATTAAAATTTAAATTTAGTTTGGTTAGTTGCATTATTTTCTCCTTTTTGTTTTATTATATCAAATTTGGAGATTGTGGATAGGTTTTAAATGACAAAGAAAAAGAAAGTAGGGGCTTATGAAATTTGATTCAAATATTATTGATCTAGAATGTAATGTTTTTGTAGAAAGTAAGGATGAGGAATTTGATATTCAAAAGGAATTTATAAATTTTAAGAGAATTTTGAGAAAAAGAACTGGGAAAGATATTAAATTTAATATTGTATTTTTGAATAAAAATAGTGGAGAGTTTTCTGTATTAAAAAGTAAATAGCTCTAGTTTATCCAGAGCTATATAAGTTATTCGACTGAATCTATAGGGTCGTAGTCAATGGCAAATTCAGATGATTTAGAAAAGGCTTGAAATGATAAGGCGGGTGCATATAGGTAGGCATCTTCTTCATCATATTCTTCATCTTCTAAATCTTCGCCTGAAATAATTAGATTTACGGTATCCATATTATCGTCTTTTAGTTGTTTAACTATTTCGTATAAATCGGAAACTTTAACTTTTATTGAATTATTCATAATATTTTCTCCTTTTTGTTTTATTATATCAAATTTGGAGAATGTAAGGAGGTTTGTATGGAGAAAACTTTATTTAGTAGAGGAGAACTTGCCGAGAGGTGGGGGTGTTCTTCTAGGTATGTTGAGGAACTTGAAAAAAGTGGAATTTTAAAACGTGTAAATTTGTCAAAAGTTTTGTATCCTATTGGGCAAATTAGGGATATTGAGGAAAGTGAAAAGCCAAGTCCAACTTTGGAAATGGTTAGGGAACTTAAGAGTAATAATAAGAAACTTTTAAGTGAAAATATTTATTTGAAGAAAAGTTTGGCTGAATTATCAAAAATAGTTTATGGAGGAAGTTATGGAGAATAAAAAAGTTATAGAGAACAAAAAAATTAGAAAAATCAGAAAAAGAAGTCAAGTTTTTGAAATATTAGATGGAAAAAAGCTTGATGATGCTTGTGTTAGATTTACTGCCAAGCCAGAAAAGGAAAGAATTAGGGATAAAGTTTTAGGGATTTTTATGGTTGGATTATGTATGACCTTAGCTCTTGCAGGTCCAAGTGAACTTGTTAGGGTTGTAGGGATAGTGATGATGTTTATTACTTCCTTGACTGCATTTTTGGCATAAAAATAAGCCGACGGCAATCGGCTTTTTAGAAATTTGCTATAGGGTTATTATACTACGTATTTTATTTTTAGAAAGGCAGGAGATTTCTCTATGCTAAGGAAATTTCTTGGTATTTCTTAAAATGTATATTTATTATTTTATTTAAAGAATTGGAGATTGTTTATGAAAATAGAAAATCAAGCTAAGTTTATGAGAAATTTAGTAAATGTAGATGATGAGGATGTTATTTCTCTTGGGGAGTATTTCAATGGGGTTGGGTCTGGTATTAATCCTAGAAAGAATGGTTGTAATGAAGATTGTTTTGATATGCATTTTTTAGTTTTATGTGAACTAAAAAGAAGAGAAATCTTTAAGGGTGATATTGAAAGATTTATTTGAAAGAAAAATTTAAAATTAGTTGTAAATTTTGTGCAAAAAAAGAATGAGGTCGATTGACCTCATCCAGTGCGTATATATCCATATATAATATACCTCTGGAATTTCTTTTTGCAAGGGAGATTGCCTATTTTTCAAGGAAGTTTCTACTTCCTTTAGGTGCTTGTAATGGGTATTATCTTTTGCGACATTCATGGGGAATTATATATATGAGAAATTTTATTAGAGAAAAGAAAATAGTTTGTGGAAAAAATTATATGGAAGTTGATCTATATTCTTTGAATGAAAATCAACTTGACAGAAAAAAATCTAAGAGGAGCAAAAAGAAAAAAGTATCTCTACCAAAACAGGATAAGCTTAATGATAAAAATGCTAGAAGAAAATTTATATGGCTTGCTGAATCAAATTTTGGAGAAGGGGATATATTTTTAACTCTTACCTATAAGGATAAATATTTACCTAAATCTTATGATGAGGCAAATAAGGAAATGACTAATTTTTTTCTAAGGATTAGAAGAAGAATAAAAACTTTGGGATTAGATGATGAATTTAGATATATAGTAGTCACTTCTGAAAAGAAAAGTAAAGATGAGTCTATTAGATTTCATCACCATTTACTTATAAAAAGTTCCTTGGGAAGAGATGAGATAGAAAATTTATGGAGGAGAAGAAGAAAAAAGGGAGAAAAGATTGGAGATACTATTGGTTATGCTAATAGTAAAAGAATTCAAGAGGATGTGAACACAGGTATTTTGGGTTTGGCAAATTATTTGGCTAGGCATTGTACCTATAGGAGAAGGTGGTCTTGTAGTAAAAATTTAGAAAGGCCATATATAAGAACTAATGACCACAAATATTCCAGGAAAAGATTAATAGAGTATGCCCTGGATCCATATGATGTGAATAGGTGGGAGAAGATATATAAGGGTTACAAGATTACCGATAAGGATAATGGAATAGTGGCTACCTATAATGATTTTACAGGGTGGTCTATATATTTGAAGTTGAGAAAGAGATTATGTTAGGAGAAAAAAGATGGAAAGATTTAGTATTTTAAATCCAAATTTATTTGAGGAGTTTCTTACAACTTGTGACAGTCATCTTAATGCAGTCATGGTAAAAATTTTAAAGGGTGAATTTGGTTCTGGCGATATAGATATAAAAATTTCCTTATCAGCTATTAATGATGAGATAAAGATACCAAGAGAAGGTAGTGATTTTGAAATAAAACCTTTTTTAAAACCTATTATTGATTTTAAAGTGAAATCAAGCTTGAAAAAGTCTTTTTCAGATAAAGGAGCTAGTGATACAGATAATGTTGTTATAGAGCTTTCTGATAAGTGTATAAAAATTGGCAAGATTGATGATGGACAAATGGATTTTTTGGATTAGGAGGAAGAAATGTTTTTAAAGATTAAATATGAAAATGAATCGGCTATATTTTTGAATACTGATTTTTTTAGGGTTTGTAGGGTTGATGTTGAAGATAAGTCTGCCCGTTTGGAGATTATTAATAGGAATGGGGAAGAAGAAATATTTGATGGTATTGAATATTCTGGAGAGTTTAAAGATTTTGTGGAGGGTTTATAGTGCCTTTACTTATTAAGAGATTAATTATTATGCTAGTCATTTGTGATTTTTGCTATTTTGGTTTTAAAAGATTTGGAAAAATAAAGTTAAATTTTTCTAGGTTTGATTTTGGATTAGTATTTGGGCAATTATCAGCTTTGGCTTTTGTTGGAATTATTGCTTATAGGTTTTTGGGTTAGGAGATAATTTTGTTAAAAATTAAGACTAAGAGGTTTTTTAATAATTTATTTAATGGTTTTGGAAGACCTAAGAAGATTTATGTAAGTATAAGGCAAGATGAGAAATCGTCAATAATTTCTTTTGGAGATTTTCAGTTTGATTTGAGAGAAATAGGACTTTGTTTGAAAAATGTGGAGGAAACGGATTAAAAAGAAAGTGAATGATGTAAGAGATATGGTTATTAGTGTAGAATTTAACCCTATAGAAATTGGGTTTATTCAAGCTAGTATTGATATTTATTTGGAAAAGGTTAATTTACCATTAACTGAACTAATGGGAAAGGCTTGTCTCGAGAAATTTGATAAGGCTGCAGATGAGCTAGAAAAAATTTATGATTGGAGAAAAATAGATGATTAATAATTTAACTCTAGTAGGTAGACTTACAAGAGATCCTGAGCTTAGGTATACAAAATCTAGCATAGCGTGTTGTTCTTTTGTGCTTGCTGTTGATAGGGAAATGAGCAAGGAAAAAAGAGAGGAAGCCAAGGCAAATAATTATCCTACGGCAGATTTTCCAAGGATTGTTGTATGGGGAAAAATGGGAGAAGTTTGTTCAAAGTATTTACAAAAGGGTTCTTTGTGTGCAATAGTTGGTAAAATTCAAACTGGTTCATATAAGGACAAGGACGGAAAGATGGTTTATACAACTGATGTTAGAGCTGATAGGGTTAGGTTTTTGGATACAAAGTCTAGTGGAGATAAGGATAAGGCTAGTGCCTATAACAATATAACTAACATTGATGATTATTTTGATGATGATTTTGAAGAGGTACAAGATGATGGGAGAATTCCATTTTAGGAGATTGTAATGAGATATAAAACTGAAAAAGAAATGATAGATAGGCTTG
>URRX01000084.1 GCA_900550345.1 uncultured Anaerococcus sp.
AATTTATTACTAGGCTTAATTATTTGGTATAAATCTGTCCTTTAGCTGTAAATGAATTTTATCATCTATTGAATCTTTCTAAGATTTTCAATCAATTTTATTATTTTACTTTAACATATTAGTAAGAATTTTTATTTATTCTGGATTTGTTAAGATATTTTGTTCCTATATTAAAAATTAATGAAATTTTTTCCTATCCTCATCTACATCCCAATAAATTTCCCTATATTTTCCATCATAAATTTTTAAAATCTCTGGCATCGACTCGCTCATCTTATCCATTTTTTTAAATTCGTCGTAATCTTTCCAAAATAATTTTCCTTCTCTGTTATTTTCAATTAATTTTCCAGAAAAATCACTTGTTTGATATAAGAGTCCCACATCTTTTTGAAATTCGCCTTCATCGTTTGTAAAGGTCCAAGTAATTATTCCGAGAAGTTTAGGATTTTTTATATCTAAATTTGTTTCTTCTTTTGCTTCTCTTATTACTGATTCTTCAAATGATTCGTTTTTTTCAACTTTTCCCCCAGGGAAAGTTAGGCCCTCCCAGCCGTATTTTTTCTTTTTATCTAAAACTAAAACTTTTTTATTTTTTTCATCGTAAATTTTTACCATATTCATAAGTCTAATTTTCATTTTTTCTCCAATCCACCAAAAAAGGAAGCAAGTTTCCTCACTTCCCTTTATTTTTATTCTTATTTTCTTTCAAGTTCAATTTTTACTACTTTATCATTTAATTCAAAATCTTCACTTGCTAGATCTTTTACTTCCATCTTATCTGCCAAAGTTTCTTTTTTGATTTCTTCTTCAAATTCTTTTAAGGCAGCTTTTAATTCATCGTCTGCACTGTAGAAAATATCAATTCTATCTGTAACTTCATAGCCATTATCTTTTCTTAAATTTTGAATCTTTGATACAAATTCTCTTGCGTATCCTTCTTTTTTAAGGTCTTCTGTGATTTCTGTATCCAAAACTACAAAGACATTTCCGTCCATCTCAACGTCAAATCCTTCTTTTGCTTGGATTCTTACGTCAAGATAATCTTTTTCAACTGTGTATTTTTCTCCGTTTATTTCGATTTCTTGTGGAGAATTTTCAACCTTTTCTACAAATTCTTTTGCATCAACGCCTGCCAAGAATTTTCCAAAAGCTCCAACGTTTTTAGCAAAAATTTGTCCAACTTTTCTAAAGTTTGGTTTTAAATAATAATCCATGAAGTCTGAAAGATCATCTGCAAATTCAACTTCTTTAATGTTTAATTCTTCTTTGATTAAGCTTGTTAAATCTCCAATTGTATCTTTGAATGATCCATCCACTATTATTTTTTCTAGAGGTTGACGAACCTTGATTGATTCTTTTTCCCTTGATGCACGACCAAGTGTTACCATTTTTCTTACAAGATCCATTTTTTCTTCTAATTTTTCGTCAATTAAATCTTCATTAACTACATCAAGTTTTTCAACGTGAACTGATAGTCCATCGGTTAAATTTCTGTAGATTTCTTCTGATATAAATGGAGCTATTGGTGCTGTCATTTTTGATAAGGATAATAATACATCGTAGCAAGTTTTATAAACTGCTTTTTTTGATTCTGTTAAATCCTCTCTCCAAAATCTTTTTCTATTTCTTCTTATATACCAGTTTGATAAGTCTTCTACTACAAAATCATTTATTAAGTGAACAACCTTGTTGTAATCGAATGATTCCATTTGTTCATAATAAGCTTTTAATAGTGAATTTAATCTTGAATATAGCCACTTGTCGATTTCTTCAAGTTCTACATTTTCAAAGTTTTTGATTTCATCAACTTCTATATTATCTGTATTTGCATAAAGGGCAAAGAAGTTGTATACATTTTCTATTGTTCTGAAGAAATTATTTTTAACTTCTATTAGACCTTTTTCGTCAAATTTTGTAGGAACCCAACATGGTGATACATATAAAGAATAAAATCTTACTGCATCTGCCCCGTACTTATCAAATAATTCAAATGGATTTAGGGTATTTCCTTTTGATTTTGACATTTTTTGTCCGTTTTTATCAACGACCAAGTCATTTACCAAAACATTTTTGTAAGGTGCTTTTCCTGTTATGATTGTTGAAATTGCCATGAGTGAATAGAACCATCCTCTTGTTTGGTCGATTCCTTCACAAATGAAATCTGCTGGGAAATAATTTTCAAAATCTTCTCCCTTTGCAAATGGATAGTGAACTTGTGAAAATGGCATTGCTCCTGAGTCAAACCAAACGTCAATTACATCTGGAACTCTGTGCATTACTTTTCCACAATCTGGACAAGTTATTGTTACATCATCAACATATGGTCTGTGAAGTTCTATATCTTCACTTATATCTTCTCTAGCTTTTTCGGCTAATTCTTTTCTTGAACCGATTGATTCAACGTGACCACAATCGTCACATCTCCAAAGATTTAGTGGAGTTCCCCAATATCTTGACCTTGAAATTGCCCAATCTTTTACATTTTCAAGCCAATTTCCAAATCTTTTGTCACCAATTGTTTGTGGATACCAATTAACTCCGTTATTATTTTCAACCATTTTTTCAGAAAGTTTACTCATTTCTATATACCAAGATGGTTTTGCATAATAGACAAGTGGAGTTTTACATCTCCAACAGTGTGGATAATTGTGTTCGATTGTTTGTTTTTTATAAACTTTTCCTTCATCTCTTAAATGCAAGAAAATTTCTTCGTTTGTATCAAAAATAAATTTGCCCTTCCAAGGAGTTTCTGTAAAACATCCTTCAAGGTCAACTGGTTGAACAAATGGTAAATTATATTTTCTACCAAGTTGGTAGTCGTCTTCACCAAAGGCTGGAGCTGTGTGAACAATTCCTGTTCCGTCTTCTGCTGAAACATAATCAGCACAAGTTAGGAAAAACGCCTTGCCATCTGGCTTTACATATGGAAGTAATTGTTCGTATTCAACATACTCAAGATCTTTTCCCTTCATTTCTTCAACAACTTTATACTCATGATCTGCCATAACTTTTTCAAGCAAAGATTTTGCCAAATAATAGTAGCAGCCATCAGTTTTATCATTTACTTTTACATAGTCAAGTTCTGGATGAACAGTTAAAGCTACGTTTGATGGAAGAGTCCATGGAGTTGTTGTCCAAGCTAGGAAATATTCATTGTCGGCATCTTTTTTCTTAAATTTACAAATTAAAGTTATGGCCTTATCCATTTGATAACCTTGAGCAACTTCGTGACTTGCAAGACCTGTTCCACATCTTGGGCAATATGGCATAACTTTTGCCCCTTCATAAATTAATCCTTTTTTGAAAGCTTGGTTTAATAGCCACCATTCAGTTTCAATATAATCATTGTCCAAAGTTATATAAGGATTGTCCATATCATAAAGAAAAGCCATCCTGTCTGACATATCTCTCCACATGTCTGAATATTTAAAAACTGAGTCCTTACATTTTTGATTGAATTTTTCAACGCCGTAAGCTTCGATTTGATCTTTTTCAGTAAAACCTAATTCTTTTTCAACTTCAATTTCTACAGGAAGTCCATGTGTATCCCATCCAGCTTTTTTTAAAACCTTAAAGCCTTGCATATTTTTATATCTTGAAGTCATATCCTTTAAGGTTCTTGCTATAACGTGGTGGATTCCTGGTTTTCCATTTGCAGTTGGAGGTCCATCATAAATAATATATTCGTCTGCATCTTCTCTTGTTGTAAAAGTCTTATCCAATAGGTCTATATCAGCCCAGTATTTGGAAAGATCAAGTTCTCTTTGTTTAGTATTTTTTGTATCTAATGATTTAAAACTTGCCATAATTCCCTTTCTTTTTCATAAATTTTTCTTTTAAAATAAATTATAATAAAAAAACGCCCCCAGAAGGGACGGTCCACCCAAAAATTGAGTATAAAGTTAACGCCTTTTTTACGTAATAAACTAATTTCTTTTCATCTATTAAGCTAAAAGATGATCTTCATAATAAAAAACGCATAGCCACTTTCACCTAAAGGCCTCTCTGTAAATTATTTTTTAAAACTACTCTTCTTTTAATTGCTTATATCTATTGACTAATTTACTATTTTTAAAGAAAAAAGTCAAATTGATTTTTATCTAAAAAAATATATATTTATAAATTAATAAGAAGTATATTTATAAAACCATAAAAAGAGTTCCCACTGTAATTAAAATACATCCGATAATAGACTTTGTAGAAAATTCTTCACCCAAAAATAAAAAGGCAAGTATTAAAGTTAAAACCACACTCATTTTATCTATTGGTACAACCTTTGAGGCATTTCCATATTTTAAAGCTCCATAATAACAAAGCCAACTTAATCCTGTCGCAAGTCCTGATAAAATTAAAAAAATCCAAGATTTTTTGCTAATATTATAAATTCCTGAAAATGATGAAGTAATAAAAACCATGCCCCAGCTCATAAGTAAAACTACAAAAGTTCTAATTGCAGTTGCAAGATTCGAATTTACTCCTTCAATTCCAACTTTTGCCAAAATCGAAGTCAAAGCTGCAAAAATTGACGAGAAAATTGCAAGTACTAACCACATAAATTCCTCCTTGATTTATTATAAATTTTTATAGATTTAAATTTTAAAAAAATCTTTTTTCAACTCTTTTTTTGTTGATTTTATTTTTATATATTATTGAAACTATTATGTTTAAAATTATATTTATTACAAAAGCCCATAAAAATCCTGGAATATTTAAAGGTGAGACTTGTAATATTCTTAGTAAAAATAATACTATTATTCCTACACTTATTCCAAAAGCTGCACCCTCTTTTGTAGAATTTTTCCAATAAAGTCCCAATATAAAGGCTGGTGCTAATTGAGCAAGTCCTGTATAAGCAACATCTTGAACAACTTGTACCAAGGCTTTTGGTGGATTTATTGCAATTAATGCTCCAACAATTGCAATTATTACTATAATAATTCTAGAAATTTTTAAATTTTTATCGTCAGATATTTTATCTTTTCTATGAAAAAATATTAAATCTTGTGAAACTATTTGTGAACATGATAAAAGCATGGCGTTGATTGTACTCATTCCTGCAGAAATAGCTGCTGCCATTACAAGTGCTGATACCCACCAATTACTATATTTCATCATCATTATTGGTAAAACTTGATCAGATCTTTCTATTACTGGAAGAAGGTTATGACCTGCAAGGCCAATAAAAAGTGCTGAAAATCCAAAAATTAAAATTTGTGATACTGGAACACTTATTGCTGATTTTGTTAATGAATTTGTATCTTTTGCCATCAATGATTTTGACCAAATATAAGGACATAACCAAATTCCAAATGGTAAAACTATAAATTGCATAAACCAATATGGATCAGTATATGTATTTTGTGGTCCTGGTCTTGATAAAAGTTCTGGGAAAGAATCTTTGGTTGTTTGAAATAAATTTACTATTCCTCCAAAAGGATGGATAGCAATAAAAGCTGCAATAATAATTCCAACCATCAAAATTATTGCTTGGAAGGCATCGAGTAATACAACTCCTCCAGCTCCTCCAATTAAAACATAGAATAAGGAAAAAACTACTGAAATAATAAGGGCAACTTTGTAATCTAATAAATCTCCAGTTACAACAGAAAGGGCAGTTGCATTTCCCACATATTGCATGGATAAAAATATCAAAGTCATCAAAACAGAAATTATTGATGCTATTATTTTTAAATATCCTGACTGAAATCTATCTTCAAAATAATCTCCTATGGACATATATCCATATTTATTTGATTGTTTTCTAATTTTATTTCCTAAAAAAATAACCATAAAGGCTACCCAAACTTGACTTAGTACTATAACAATATAAGAAATTCCATGGGTATAATACATTCCAGGACCTCCTAAAAATGCAAAAGTACTTTGCATTCCAGCAATCATTGTAAGAGCCATTAAAAGTCCACCCACACCCCTGTTCGCCAAGAAAAATCCTTGAGCATCAGATTTATTTTTTTGTTTTTTAGAATTAAAAATTGTAACTGCAAGCATTAATACTAAATATAAAACTACAATTAGTAAGCTATAAATATTTTTACTCATCTATTTCTCCTCGTCCTTTTCATTTTTTACAAAATCATAAGCCACAAACAAAACAAATATAAGGTTTAAAAACATCAATATCCACCAGTAAAATAATGGAAATGGTAACCAACCAAATAAATAAGGTTCTGGACTTTTTGTAAACTTAAAAGGTATCATTGCCAACAATAATAAAATTGCGAATATAATTTTTATAATATTCTTTTTCTTCATTTTCCACCCTTTCTCATAAAATATCTTCCAAAAACAAATTTTGGGCAAAATTTTTTTCTAAATTTTTCAATTTAGATAAAGCTAACATACAATAATCTTTCTGATATTATTTTAAAAATCAAAAATAATTAGAAACAGATTTGCAAAT
>URRX01000085.1 GCA_900550345.1 uncultured Anaerococcus sp.
ACAAATATCAATTATTGCACAAAATTATTATTTTGTGCAATAATTTTTCTATTAATATATCACTCCCTAAGATCATATTATTATCCTGCTTTTAATTTCATAAAATAAGCCACATTAAGTCTTTTTATAAATATAAATAAGAAAACTGATAAAAATTGTAAAACTCTATCCCATTAACCGAATCTTAAAAATCAATAATTTTATAAGGCTTTAATTTGCGATTTAAGCGATTTTATATTTTCACTAATACAATTTTGTATTAATAGAAATTATTTAGTTTTTTATAATAATTAATATAAAAAAATCGCATGCTATATTTCACACATACGATTTATAAAGTCTTATCTTGCTTCAGCTAACCTATAATATCTAACAGGATATTTAGTATCTCCCATTCTACCTTTTCTTTGAGTTATTGAAACTCCATAATCTGCATAGTTACAGTGAATTATTCTATTTCTATCTAGGATAAATCCTGTATGGCCGCCTGCACCAAGTGATTTTCCAGGTACTCCAGCTACAAATATATCACCATATCTAATTTCATTTTCAGATATTTGTTTTAATATTTGACCTCTTCTACCTAATTCAAATAATGTTTCTGTATTTCCATTAGGAGTATTTTTAGAAATAAAACCACCATGTTTCATTGCTCTATAAACAGCAGAAGAACAGTCAGCATAGCCTATTTGATTTCTCTTTTGCCAATCCATACTATATTCATAATGGAAGTTCATAGCTTGTTTCATCCATCCAATAGCTACATCTAAATCTCTTACTGGGGTATAATTACTAGATACTAAGTATCCTTTACCAGTATTATCGAAAGAATATAGGTGGTTGTTTACATAAACTTTATAGCCTTTTGAAATTCCATTATAGGTAAGGTGATAATAATCGTTACCAATTTTGTGAATACCATATAATACACTACCGTTTGAATCTGTTCTGAAATCTTTACCAGCTACATTTACCCATGCATTTCTAGCTAATTGAACAGTATTATTGCTAAATTTATTATAAGCTTTACCATTACTTAAATATGAGGTTAAAATTTTAACTTCAGGTTTTCTTGTTAAGTCTTTAGATTGAACTATTTTACCATTTGAATCAGTTGAATATTCATAATTTCCTATAACTGTCCTTGTATTAGATCTTTTATTTATTGCTCCACTACTGTCAGATGCATAAATATAATTATTTTCCTTAAAAATTTTATTTTTTTCTAATTTTCCTAGTACAGAATCAAATGAATAACATTTATTTTCAATTACAAATATTCCTTTGTTAAGCTTACCTTGACTATCTGTGTGATAGTCATCACTATTAACCCTTATCCATCTATTTATAATAGGTGACATAATTCCGTTTGATTCAATGATATAGGCGCCAATATTTGTGATGATTTTTGTATTTGTTTTTAATTTTCCACCATTTGTAAAATAATACTTATTAGATCCGATTTTATATATTCCATCACCAATAAAGTTTCCATTTGGATCAGTATAATATCTGTCATTTCCCTTATTTACCCAGGAATTTTTAGGATATGAGTTTTTTGCTAGTCTAGAATAAGTGGAAGCAGAAGTTTGGCTTTGCTTATATTTAGGTAAGACATTTTTATCTATAACATTTAGTACAGAGCTAACATAATTATGTGCTGTAGCATATCCTGCATTTTTTATTCTTTGTACTTGTTCTTTGTAATCTTTTGCTGTATTTACCCCGTAACTTGAATAATAAGGACCACTTAATAATTGTAAGTATTGTCTTATACTTTCTTCATAGGTGTTAAATCTTCTAAACTCTGCTTTAACTTTTACATATTTACCATTTATATATTCATAAGTATCGTAAAGATCACCTTTTCCTTGACCTTTTTCATTATTAGGTACTTTGACTCCAAAAATATTCTTACTTTGTTTAGAAAGTTTTGATTGTCCCCAGGCTGACTCAAGTATAGCTTGTCCCATCATTACTTCTGGGTAAATGTTATATTGTTTTGCTAATTCAGCATGGCTTTGTAGCATTGTCAAAAATTCATCTTTTGTATTATAAGTATTTATATAATTATTTGCTGGACTATAAGATCTAGATCGATAACTTGATACACTTCTAAAGCTTGCAGCATTTACTTCAGGAGAAATATCAAGTTCATTCTCATCATTATTTTCTTTTTGATTAGAATTATCGTCTTCAACTTTATTAATATTTGTTGATTCAACCTCGTCAGAGATATTATTACTATTTATTTCTGAATTTTTATTATCTAGATTAGAATCCTCATTTTTAAGATCATCTTCTTCAGTTTTATTTTTAGAATTTTCTCTAAGATTAGAATTAACATTTTCTTGAGTATTTTCGTTATTCAAATCCTCATTTGTGTTAGCATTACTCTCTTCAGAATCTTCTAATTTTTGATCTTTACTATTGTTATCCTTATTGACTTGTTCTTTATTTTCTGAATACTTTTCATATACTTCATAAACCTTATCTTGGTATTCTGAATCATCAGCCAAAGAAATACTACTAGTCGCAATAGTAGTTGTTAAGGCTATGAAAGATGAAAGTATAAATTTAGATTTTTTTATTGTCATATATATCCTTTCAAAATAAAAATATTAGCTAATAAATGAAATTATTAGCTAATTGAGTTTATTATTTTCTTTTTTTACCTGCAAATAAAGCTAAACTTGAAGATCCTAATGTAAGAAGTACAGATGATAATGAACCTACTCCTGTTTGAACGTTATCTGTGTTTGATTTAATAACTGTTTTTTGAGATGGTTTATTAGATTTTTCATTAGAAATTACTTTTTTATCATCATTTTTTTCTACATTTGTTTCTTTTACTACTTTTTTCTTTAAAACATTTATTTGTATATCATTTAAAGCAGATTTAACTTCAGCTAGGTCTTTAACTTTTAAATCACCTTTAAGTAAAAATGCTTCTAAGTTTGTTATTTTTGCTTTTGCAGCCTTTACAGATTCTTCACTCCAAGTTCCATCATTAACTAAAGCTTTGATATTATTTATTTCACCAGCGATTTCGTTTTTGAATTTTTTAGAATCTTGATCATCACCTTGTCCTGGAACTACTTGAGGTTCTGGTTTATTTTGATTGCTTTCAGAAGTACTGTTTTTTCCAGTGTTAGTTTCTTTATCTTCTTCTTTAGAATTTGCATTTGAACCTTTAGATTCTTTTTTATCAGCTGGTTTATCTTTATTCTTATCTTCTGATTTATTAGAATTATTTTCTGCTTTCTCAGTCTCTTTTTGTTTTTCTTCTTTTTGATCCGGTTTAGAAGCTTGAGAGTCAGAGTTTTCAGCTTGGTTTTCTTTATCATCACCTTTATTTATATTATTTTGATTTTCATCAACTTTATTATTAGAGCTCTCATTAGAATCTTTAGAATCTTCGTCAATTATTATTTCGTCTTCTTTTTTTGCAGGTGAACCCTCATCAGTTGATGGTGAATCTGAATTTTTTTTCTCATCTGAATTTTCCTTGTCTTTTTTATCAGTTGTTTCAGATTTTTTATTGAATGCATCAGTAATTGATTCTTGTTCTTTTGATTCTGTTGGTAAAGGATCAACAATTGCATTATTTATTTCATTTATATTGTTTTCGGAATCAGCATTTGAATTACCAATATAGCATCCACTAGCTAAAAGTAAAACCAAGGCCCCACTTGTAATTTTTGTAATGTTCTTGTTTTTATTTTGTTTCATATTTTCACTCCTCAGTATTGTTATTATTGCTTATATATGTCAATTATATAAATTAAATCTGATAATGTCAAGGCTTTCACTAAATTTTCATTTATTACAAAAATAATTCATTTCGATACTTTTTTGTAATAAAAAAGAGAGGTCCCCCCCTCTTTTATTTTGCATATTCAATTGCTTTTGACTCTCTAATTACATTAACTTTTATTTGCCCTGGATATTCTAATTCAGTTTCAATTTTTTGTGCAATTTCTCTAGCAATTACAACCATTTGATCATCTGATATTCTTTCAGGTTTTATCATTACCCTTAACTCTCTACCAGCTTGTACCGCAAATGTTTTTTCTATACCATCGAATGAATTGGCTATTTCTTCCAAGCTTTCTAATCTTTTAATATAATTTTCTAAACTTTCTCGTCTCGCTCCTGGTCTTGCTGCTGAAATGGCATCTGATGCTTGTACTAGAATCGCAGCTATACAATTTGCTTCCACATCTCCATGGTGAGATTGTATACAGTTAATTACATTCTTATTTTCACCATATTTTTTAGCCGCCTCAACTCCAATAGAAATATGAGTACCTTCAACTTCATGATCAATCGCTTTTCCAATATCATGAAGCAATCCACCTCTTTTAGCATCTTTATCGTCAAGTCCAAGTTCTTGAGCGAGCATTCCCGCAATTTTTGCAACTTCTATGGAATGTTTTAATACATTTTGACCATAAGAAGTTCTAAATTTAAGTTTTCCTACAAGTCTTACAAGTTGAGGATGTAAATTGTGTATCCCAACTTCTTCAATAGCGCTTTGTCCATCTTCAATTATTCTTTGTTCAACTTCATCTTCTGCTTTCATCAACATTTCTTCAATCCTTGATGGATTAATCCTTCCGTCAAGAATCAATCTTTCTAATGCAACCTTAGCAATTTCTCTTCTAATTGGCTCAAATGCAGATATTACTACAGCTTCTGGAGTATCATCAATAATTAAATCTGTTCCTGATAACTGTTCAAAAGCTCTAATATTTCTACCTTCACGTCCAATTATACGGCCTTTCATTTCATCGCTTGGCAATGATACCACTGTAACCGTACTCTCAGCCACTTCATCAGCAGCATATCTTTGAATTGTTGTTGCTATAATTTCTGAAGCTAATTTTTTACTATCATTTTTCGTTTTTTCTTCAAACTCTTTGATAATTTTAGCTTGTTCATGAACAACATCATTTTTTAAGCTTTGAAGTAAAATATCTTTAGCCTCACTTGTAGTAAGACCAGCAATATCTTGCAACTTCAACTCTTGTTCTTCGATAAGTTTCTCAATTCTGTCTTCTTTTTGTTTTAACTTTTTTTGGTCACTAGAGATTTCGTCAGATTTCTTATCTAATAATAAGGATCTTTTATCTAGACTTTCTTCTTTTTTCAAAAGATGAACTTCCTTAGTAGCAAGTTCATTATTTTTTTTGTTGATTTCTTGCTCGCTTTCAAATTTGCGTTTAGAAATTTCATCCTTTGCGCTAATAATAGCATCTTTTTTTAGAGATTCAGCATCTCTATTTGCTTCATCAATAATTCTTGCAGATAAATCTTCTGCAGAAGAAATTTTTGATTCACCTATTTTTTTCCTACAAAGATAGCCTATAAAAAAAGCTAATATTATGAAGGCGACAGATAGAATAATTTGATTAAAATTCATTATATCACCTCCTATTTATTAGGATTTTCATCCTGTAATTAATTATATCATAAATCTATAATTATACGAAAAAGTTTTTCTAAATTAATTTTCTTTAATTTGTTTTAGATACATTTTTTTATATATTCCATTTTGGTTCATCAGTTCATCATGATTTCCACTTTCTATAATTTCACCATGAGATAAAACCAGAATTTTATCGACGTTTTTAATTGTAGATAATCTATGAGCAACTATAAAGGTTGTTCTATCTTTTTTTAATTCGTTTATTCCTTTTTGTATTATATTTTCAGTTTCTGTGTCTATATTTGAAGTCGCTTCATCTAAAATTAAAATTTTTGGATCTCTTATATATGCTCTCGCAAATGCTATGAGTTGTTTTTCACCTTGACTTAGATTAGAACCATTTTCTAATATCATGCTATCTATTCCTCTTTGTAAAAGTTTTTCTCCACCTACTTTTTTTAAAGAATTTATAACGTCTTTATCAGAAAAAGATTCTCCCATTTTTATATTTTCTTTAATTGTATCTTTAAATAAGAAAGCATCTTGAAGAACTACAGCCATATCTTCTCTTAAATTATTTCTATCAATTTTATTTATATCTACATCACCTATTGTAATTTTCCCTTTTCTAGGAGAATAAAAATTTAATAATAGGTTTATCAAAGTAGATTTTCCTGAACCTGTTTGTCCTACAAAAGCAATTGAACTTCCAATTTTCGCCTTAAACGAAAGACCCTTAATCACATCTTCTTTAGAATAAGAAAAATATATATTATCAAAATTTATATCAGATTTTAAATCGATATTTTTTTCTTCTAATTTTTCCATTGATTCCATTTCCAATAATTCAAATATATGATTAGCTGATGAATAAGCATCTTCTACATCACCAAATCTCATAATAATTGTATTAATATTATTGAATATTTTTGTAGTATAATCTATAGCCATATATAAAGAACCTACAGTAAC
>URRX01000086.1 GCA_900550345.1 uncultured Anaerococcus sp.
ACTATATCAATTCCAATCATATTCTTTTCCTCAAATTATTGAAAGACTGTTTAGATTTTTGAATTATTTCATCAATATCAAGATTAAGGAATTTTTTATTATCATATACTATTTCTCCATTTATCAAAACATGTGAGACATCAGTATCAAAAGTAGAATAACATAAAGATGAAATCAAGTTATTTTGAGGAGTGTGATTAGGATTATTTAAATCTATTAAAATAATATCAGCAAGTTTTCCTTCTTCCAAACTACCTATTTTTTTATCCATTCCCAAAGCCTTTGCCCCATTAATAGTTGCCATTTTTAAAACTTCATATGCCCTTAAATTTTTAGGATCTTTAAACTTTGAAACAAGTGATGCAATTGAAATTTCTTTGAACATAGATAAATTATTATTACTTGCTGATGAATCAGTTCCCATTGCAAGATTTATTCCCCTATCAATTATCTTAGAACAATCCAAAAAACCTGATGAAAGTTTTAAATTACTAGAAGGATTGTGTACTACAGAAACATCGTATTTTGACAAAATATCTAAATCTTTTTCTGATAAATGTACACCATGGGCCGCTATTGTTTTATTTTCAAAAATTCCACATTCTTCAAAAACTTCTGTTGGACTTTGGCCATATCTTTTTATACAATCTTCGTTTTCAACTTTTGTTTCTGATAAATGAATATGAATAGGCATCTTATATTCTTTAGAAACTTTTGATATCTCTTTTAAATATTCTTTATCAGTTGTATAGACAGCATGTGGACCTAAGGCAATATTTATTCTTCCATCTTGGCTGTTTTCGTAGTTTTTATAAAGATTTATATTTTCTTTAATTTTAGAGAAATTTTCATCATCAAGTGTTAAGCCTCTTGAAATTTGAGCTCTCATTTTAGATTTTTCTAATGCTTTTATTGTTTGATCTTCGAAATAGTACATATCAGCAAAAGTTGTCGTTCCTGTCATTATCATTTCTGCTTGAGATAATAATGAAGCCCAATAAACATCTTTTTCAGTTAATTTATCTTCTAGTGGCCATATTTTATTATTTAGCCAATCCATCAGTTCAACATCATCACTAAAATTTCTAAAAAGACTCATCCCAACATGTGTATGAGCATTTATCAATCCAGGCATTGCTAGATGATTTTCACCATCTATTTTTTTGTCATAAGAAAATTTAATTTTATCTTTGCTTATTTTTTTGATTTTTCCATCTTCGATATAAATATTTCCATTTTTTATAACTTCTCCATCACACATTGTGAGGATCTTAACGTTTTCTATTAATATATTCATAATAAATAAGAGCGGCGAAAAGCCTGCTCTTAAATTTCTCCTATTCTTTCTTTCAATAGTGCATTTACTTGTTGTGGATTTGCTTTTCCTTTTGTTTTTTTCATACATTGACCAACCAAAAATCCAAATGCCCTATCTTTACCATTTTTAATATCTTCAACAGATTGTTGATTTTCTTCCAAAACTTCTTTAACAATATCTTCTAAGAAATTTTCGTCAGAAATTTGGAGAAGATTCCTTTCTTTTGAAATTTTTTCTGGATCTTCATCTGATTCAAATATTTCTCTTAATAATTTCTTACCAACATTATTGTTTATTTTATTATCTAAAACTAATTTAATTAACTTAGCAAAATTTTCAATTGATAAATTCATTCGATCAGCTTCAATTTCACTTTCATTTAATCTTCTAGATAATTCTGTTAATATCCAATTTGAAACTTCCTTAGGATTTTTTACTAAATCATTTGTTTTTTCAAATAAATTAGCCAATTTCCTATCATTAGACAAAAGACCTGCATCATAATCTGAAAGTTTATATTCTTTCATATATCTTTTTGCTTTTTCTTCAGGTAATTCCGGTAAATTATCTTTTATATCTTTAATAAATTCTTTACTTAGTTCAATTCTTGGTATATCTGCTTCTATAGAAAACCTATAATCACTTGCAGTTTCTTTTGTTCTCATTGAAATTGTAGATTGAGAATCATCATCCCATCTTCTAGTTTCTTTTACAGATTCATCCTCATTTTCTAGCATTTTTTTATGTCTTTCAGTTTCAAATAATAAGGCATCTTCTATTGCTTTTATAGAGTTTAAGTTTTTAATCTCAGAAATTGCTGTTCTTTCTCCTGTTTCAAGATTCTCTAAGTTTATATTAACATCACAACGCATTTGACCTTCTGCCATTACACAATCTGAGACATCTAAGAACCTTAAAGTTTGAGCTAATTTTTCAACGAATTCTCTAGCTTGTTTAGCAGATTTCATATCTGGTTCAGTTACAATTTCAATTAATGGAAGTCCAGCCCTATTATAATCCATCAAAGTATTATTATTTTCATCGTGATTTGATTTTGCTGTATCTTCCTCCATATGAATAGAATTTAATCTAATTTTATCTCCATCACTTAAAACAATATGACCACCTATAGCATAAGGCTCATCTTGTTGAGTTATTTGATATCCCTTTACAAGATCTGGATAAAAATATTTTTTTCTATCCATTTTCATTGATTGTCTAATTTCACAATTAAGTGCAAGACCAGCTTTGATAGCATATCTTACAGCCTCTTTATTAATTAAAGGCAAAGTTCCTGGATGACCTAAACAAATTGGGCATGTATTTGTATTTGGTACTGCTCCAAACTCATTTTTACAGGAACAAAACATTTTTGTTTTTGTAGATAATTCTACGTGAATTTCTAATCCTATAATAGTTCTAGTCTTCATTTATTTTCCTTTCGAAAGTTTCACAAGCATTTATAATATCATTGTCTTTAAATCTATCTCCAATAATTTGGATACTTCCAGATATTCCTTTTCTAACTGGGATAGATACACCACAAGATCCTGTTAAATTTACACAAACATTAAAAATATCTGAAGTGAAGTCTTTTAAAGGATCATCAACATATATTCCTAATTTAGATGGTAAATCTACAGTAGTTGGTGTGATTAAAAGATCATAATTTTTAAATATTTCTTTAAATTCTTCAACGATTAATGTTCTTAATTTTAGTCCTTGCTTATAAATTCTTTGATCATCTTCACTTGAAAGATACATTGTTCCAAGAGCAATTCTTCTTTGAACATTTTCTCCAAAGCCTTCTGACCTATTTTTTATAAATAATTCTTCAACGTTTTTGTATTCATCAGTTTGATGACCAAATCTAATACCATCAAATCTTGATAGATTACTAGAAACTTCAGAACTCATTACAACATTATAAACTTCATTTGCATATTTAGCATATTTTAAATCTACCGGATAAATTTCAGCTCCCATTTCTTTTAAAATTTCTATTGCTTTCTTATAATCATCTTCTACTTCTTTTTCTAAATTATAGATATTATTTTCATTTTTTATAACTGCAATTTTCTTGCCAGAAAAATCAAAGTTTTCTTCCTTATACTCATATTTTTCAAGGCAAGATGTCATATCAAATTTATCTGGAGATTGAGTTGCATTAGATATAATTCTCAAATCTTTTACATTTTTAGCAAATAATGATACTTGGTCTAAACTATTAGCCATAGATACAACTCCAGACCTACTCATCAAGGAATATGTTGGTTTATATCCTATAATATTACAATAACTTGCAGGTTGTCTTACTGATCCACCAGTATCTGTTCCAAGTGAAACTAGTACATCTTCTTTAGCAACACTTACTGCAGATCCTGAAGAAGATCCACCAGGAATTAAAGATTCATCTAAAGGATTTTTTATTTGTCCAAAATATGATGTTTCTCCAGATCCTCCCATTGCAAATTCATCCATATTTGTTTTTGCAATAATAATTGCATCTTCATTCAATAGATTTTCAACTACTTTTGCATTAAATACAGGATTAAAATCTTCTAGCATTTTTGATGCACAGGTCATTTTCATATTTTTATAAGAAATATTATCTTTTACACTAACTGCTATTCCAAATAAGGATCCTAGTTCTTCTTTATTTTTTAATTTCTCATCTAAATATTTTGCCCTTTCTAAGCTATCTTCCTCATTAATGGAAATATAGGCATTATATTTATCATTTTTTATTTTTTCTAAAATATTTTTCGTATTTTCATATACTGAAATTTCATTATTTTTAAATTTATTAATTGTTTCTTTAATATCCATACTTGCTCCTTAAAGTTTCCAATCCAACCTAAAATAACCATATTCAGTATCTTTTGCATTTTTAAGAGCTTCTTTTCTATCAAGAGACTTTCCTGGTATATCTTCTCTTAAAATAGCCTCGTGATTGTCCAACATTTCAGTCATTTTCACATCTTTACAATCAACATCAAAAATATGGTCTATAAAATCTAAAATTTTATTATACTTATCAGAAATTAAATCTACATCTTGATTAGATAAATCAAGATTTGCTAGTTTATAAATCCTTAAAACTTCATTTTTATCCATTTAATCCTCCTCTAAATTTTTTATAAATTCAAACAATTCTTCTTTTTCTAAAACTTTTATACCTAACTGGTCTGCTTTTTCTTTTTTACTACCAGGTTTTTCTCCACATAAAACTAAATCAGTATTCTTAGAAACAGAAGAAGTAACATCTCCCTTATGGTCTATTATAAGTTTTTTAATATCATTTCTTTTGTAATTTTCAATACTTCCTGTAATTACAATCTTCATACCATCTAAGGAATTAGATATTTCACTTTCTTCGATTTCTTTAATTTTAATACCTTTTTCAAGTAATTTGTCTATTGAATCTCTTATATTATTATCATTAAAAAATTCCACTATATCATGAGATGTTTTCTCACCTATATCCTCTACTTCAACCAGATCTTCTTCTTTGGCATTTCTTAGATTATCTAATGATTTATATTTATCAGCCAAATCTCTTGCTGTCTTAACACCAACATTTGGTATACCAATAGCATAAATAAAGTGATTTAATTCACATTCTTTACTATTTTTTATAGCTTCTAACAAATTATTTGTCTTTTTTTCTTTAAATGATTCCAAATTTATTAAATCTTCATAAGATAAATCATACAAATCATAAATTTCTTTAATTCCAAGTTTATTAATAAATAATTCAATAGTTTTTTCTGATAAACCTTCAATATCCATTGCATCTCTTGATGCAAAATGAACAAGTCTTGCTTTTAATTGAGGAGTGCATGAAATTGAATTTGGACAATAAATATGAACATTTCCTTCAATTAATTCGCTATGACAATATGGGCATTTACTAGGTTTTTCTATCTCTTTTGTTCCCTTTTGAAATTCATCAACAACTCCTAAAATTTCAGGAATTACATCATTAGATCTTCTGATAAATACTTTAGATCCAATTTTAACTTTTTTTCTCAAAATATCATCGTAATTATTTAAGGTTGCTCTTTGCACTGTTACACCAGAAAAATCTACAGGTTCTAAAATTGCTGAAGGAGTAACTTTCCCAGTTCTTCCAACATTCCAAACCACATCTAAAAGTTTTGTTGTGTATTCTTCTGGGTCATACTTGTATGCAATAGACCATCTTGGAAATTTATTTGTATAGCCCAAAGCTTCTTGAGTTTTTACATCATTTACCTTTATAACTACCCCATCGGTTAAAACATCAATATTATGTCTTTCTTCTTTTATATATTCAATTTCTTTAACTATTTCATCAAAATTTTTGATTAATTTTTTGTAAGGATAAACTGGTAATTTTTGTTCTTTTAAAAATTCTAACTTATCTTCTTCAGTTTTAAAATCTAAAGAATTTGTAGAAATTTGATAAAAATAAGCTTTTAAATTTCTTTTTCTAGTTTGACTAGTATCTAGATTTCTAATAGCTCCTGCTGCAGCATTTCTTGCATTTTTTAACGGAATTTCATTTTCTTCGTTATATTTTTTTAGGCTTGATAAAGGCATTACTGCCTCTCCTTGAATTTCAAGCTGGGATTTTTCTTTTATTTTTGTTGGAATTGTTGGAATAGTTAATACTTGTTTTGTAACATCTTCACCTACAATACCATTTCCTCTTGTTGAAGCTGTTTTTAAGTATCCATTTTCATAAGTTAAATTTATGGTTAATCCATCAAATTTATATTCAGTCAAAAATTCTAATTCACCTAATTTTTCATTATGAATTTGGTTATAATTATCTCTTAATTTTTTAGTCCTAATAATCCAATCTTTTAATTGATTAATATTTTGAGATTTATCTTGTGAATAGAGCCTTGAAATATGAAAATGCTTTTCAAATTTATCTAAAATAGTTCCTCCAACTCTTTGTGTTGGAGAAAATATATTTATATATCCTGTAGATTTTTCAAGATT
>URRX01000087.1 GCA_900550345.1 uncultured Anaerococcus sp.
AATAGTGATCAATTACAAAATCAGTTGATTACACCTACAAATACCAATGAAAATAAAAAGATAAATATAAATAATGCCGATAAAGATTCGCTTATGACACTTCCAAATATAGGAGAAAAAAGAGCAGAAGCTATTATTGAATATAGACAAAAAAATAAATTTAACAAAATTGATGATATAAAAAATGTATCTGGAATTGGGGATAAATACTTTGAAGCAATGAAAGATATGATAACAGTAGATTGAGGAGAAAATATGAAATTATCAACAAGAGGTAGGTATGGACTAAGGGCTATACATTATTTAGCAGAAAACGAAGATAATGGATATATTTCTGTTTCTGATATTTCTAATACTTTAAAGTTACCTGAAAATTACTTGGAACAATTAATTAGAATATTAAAGAAAAATAAATTAGTAATTTCAGCAAGAGGAGCAAAGGGAGGCTACAGACTTTCAAGATCTTCTAAAGATATAACTGTTGGTGATGTTTTAAGAGCCTTAGAAGGAGAAATGACCTCAAGTCAATGTGTTGCTGATAGAAAAAACTGTAATAATGAAGACTGTGAAGCATACTATGTTTTTGCAAAAATAGACGATGCTATCAACAAAGCTGTTAATTCAATAACTATTAAAGATATGGTAAATGAAAAACTATAATTAGGAGAAATTTATGAGAAAACTAGGGATGAATGAATTAAGAAAAGAATATTTAAACTTCTTTGGATCAAAAAAGAATCATACAGTATTAAAATCATTTCCGCTTATTCCAAAAGATGATGATTCACTACTTTTAATTAATGCTGGTATGGCACCACTAAAAAAATATTTTACTGGTGAAAAGAAAATGAAAAATAACAGAGCTACATCATCACAAAGATGTATTAGAACTGGAGATATCGAAAGAGTTGGTATTACTGAAAGACATGGAACTTTTTTTGAAATGCTTGGAAACTTTTCTTTCGGAGATTATTTTAAGAGAGAAGCCATACATTGGGCATTTGAATTTTTAACAGAAAACCTTGAAATAAATAAAGATCTTTTATGGGTATCTGTGTACGAAAATGATGATGAAGCTTTTAAAATCTGGAATGAAGAAATAGGCATAGATAAAGAAAGAATTTTAAGATTTGGAAAAGAAGATAATTTCTGGGAACTTGAAGTTGGCCCATGTGGTCCAGATTCTGAAATTTTTGTTGATAGAGGAATAGAAAAAGCTATTGATGAAAATGATAATAAACCAGGTAATGATGATTCGGATCGCTTTATGGAAGTTTGGAACTTAGTTTTTACTCAATTTAATAAGGACATTGATAAAGAATATACACCACTTCTTCATCCAAATATCGATACCGGAATGGGTCTTGAAAGAATGGCCATGGTTTTACAAGATAAGGATAATATTTTTGAAATAGATGTGAACCAAAATATTATTAGAGAAATAGAAAAATTATCTAATAAAAAATATAAAGAAAATAAAAAAGATGATGTTTCAATAAGAGTAATTGCAGATCATGCAAAAGCAATGACATTTATGGTTTCTGATGGAATTCAACCTTCTAATGAAAAAAGAGGTTATGTACTAAGAAGACTTATAAGAAGAGCATTTAGACATGGTAAATTATTGGGTATAGAAGGAGAATTTTTATCTTCTGTAATTAATAATGTAATAGAATCATACAAAGAAGAATATGATGAACTTGTTGATAGAAAAGATAAAATTATAAATATTATTAAAAAAGAAGAAGCTAATTTCCAAAATACTATAGATAGTGGTTTAGATATTTTGAATGATTATATTAATGATTTGAAAGAGAATAATAAAGATACATTAAATGGAAAAGATGCATTTAAATTATATGATACTTATGGTTTCCCATTAGATTTAACAAAAGAAATATTAACAGAAAATAATTTAAAAGTAGATACAAAAGAATTTGATATCCAAATGGAAAAGCAACGTAATCTAGCTAGAAATGCGAGAAAATCAGATTCAGGTTGGTCCTTAGAATCAATTAACATAGATGAATTTGAAAAAACAAAATTTGAAGGTTATGATAAATTTGATATAGAAGGCAATATAATTGGTTTATTCGATAATAGTAAAAAAGTTAGCTTTATAAAAGAAGGTAACAAGGGTATAGTTGTAAGTGATAAGACTTCTTTTTATGCTGAAGGTGGTGGACAAGTAGCTGATACTGGATTTATTATAACTGATAAAGCGAAGGCAAAAGTTTATAATGTTCAAAAGAAAAATGAAATAATATTTCATTATGTAGAAATTCTAGAAGGTAATTTAGATTTAAGTAAGGCTACTTTCAAAATAGATAAAGAAAGAAGGCTAGATATCACTAGAAACCACACAGCGACACATTTACTTGATCAAGCTTTAAGAAATATTTTAAATGAAGATGTAAAACAAGCTGGATCATTAGTAGATGAATATAAGTTAAGGTTCGATTTTACCTATCCAAATGCTTTAAGTAATGAACAAATCAAAAAAATTGAAAATGAAATTAATGAGAAAATAAGACAACAACTTAATGTTACAAAAAAGGTTATGCCATATAAAGAGTCTGAAAAAATAGGAGCTATAGGCCTATTTGAAGATAAATACAAAGATTTGGTTAGAGTAGTTTCAATAGATGACTACTCAAAAGAATTATGTGGTGGTTGTCATGTTAACAATTCATCTGAAGTTTTGATCTTTAAGATAATACAAGAATCCTCTGCTGCTTCTGGAATTAGAAGAATTGAAGCTATTACAGGTAAAAAGGTTTATGAATATTTAAATGATAATCTTGAGTTAATTGATGAATTAAGTAGAAAGTTAAAGACTAATTCTAACAATATTCTATCCAGAATAGACTCATTAAATAGTGAAATAAAAAATCTAAAAGAAGAAGTACAAAAACTTAAAAACTTTAATGATAAAGATATTTATAAAAATATAGAAAATGAAGTAGAAGATATTAATGGAGTAAATCTTTTAGTTCATAAATTTGAAGATGAGGATTTAGATACATTAAGAAATTTTGAACAAAAAGTTAAGAGTAAATACAAGGATATAATAATAGTATTTGCTACAGTTAATAATAATAAGATAGTATTTACAACTTCAGTTTCAGACTCATTAACTGACCGTTACAATGCAGGTAAAATAGTTAAAGAAATAAGTAAAATAACAGGTGGAAATGGCGGAGGAAAGAAAAACTTTGCTCAAGCTGGAGGTAAAGATTTATCCAAGTTGGATGAGGCTTTAGAAAAAGTATATGAATTAATATAAGGAGATATTATGTCAGATAAAAATTTCAACGAAACAATGAGATTTAATCCACAAGATGAAAAAGAAGTTGATATTAGAGAAATAATAACAAAAGTCTATAATGCTCTAGAAGATAAAGGTTATAAACCAACTAACCAAATCATAGGATATCTTATAAGTGGAGATCCTACTTATATTACAGGTCATAATAATGCTAGAAAATTAATTAGACAAGTAGATAGAGATACTATACTTGAAGAAATTTTAAAATATTATATAAATGAGTAGAATTATGGGCTTAGACTTGGGTGATAAAACAATAGGTGTAGCTTTAAGCGATCCATTTTTTATCACTGCCCAAGCCTATCTGACAATAAAAAGAAAAAAAACTAGTCTAGATATTAAAAAAATATCGGAGATAGTAGAAGAAAAAGAAGTTAATTTAATAGTTATTGGTTTACCAAAGAATATGAATAACACCTTAGGACCACAAGCAATGAAGGTGATTTCTTTTGTCGATTTATTAAAAAAAGAAATTGATATTGATATTAAGTACCAAGACGAAAGAATGACTACTATTCAATCCGATAAAGTCTTAACAGATATGAGTGTTAGACGTGAAAATAAGAAAAAATATATAGACAAAATTGCTGCATCTTTTATTTTACAAACCTACTTAGATGGGAGAAGTAATGAATAAAATAATTTTAATGGATGAAAATAACAAAGAAGTCGAATTCAATTTAATAGATACATTCGGAGTTGATGAAAAAGAATATGCTGTTTTAGAGCCTTTAGATGAGGATTTTTTACTGATATTTGAAATGATCAAAGACAAAGATTCAATAAGCTTTAAGGCGATTGAAAATGATAGAGAGTTAGACGAAATAGCTAATATTTATGAAAATATGAAAGAAGAAAACAATGAACATTGAACAGTTGAAAAAAATATTTGAAAAAAATGGTCATAAATTCACAAAGCAAAGACAAATAATATTCAATGCTCTTAAAAATTCTAATTCAAAGCATTTAACACCAGAAGAGCTTTTTTCTATAGTACATCAAGAAAATAAGCAAGTTGGTATAGCTACAGTTTATAGAACTTTAAATATTTTTGAGGATTTGGGAATTGTAAATAAGCAAGAATTTACAGATTCCATAAACACATATGAGCTTATTAGTCAAGATGATGAACATCATGATCATTTGATTTGTAAAAACTGTGGGAGAATAGTTGAAGAAAAAATTTTAGATAATAATGATTTATCAAAATTACTAAAAGATAAATATAATTTTCAATTAGATTATTATTCTCTAAGGATATATGGCTTTTGCTCCGAATGTAAAGAAGATATAAGGAGTAAAAATGAGAATGCAAAATAAATTAAAAGTTATCCCTTTGGGGGGACTTGGCGAAATAGGTAAAAACTGTACAGTAGTGGAATATAAGAATGAAATGATTATGATTGATTGTGGCTTGACATTTCCTGATCAGGATATGTTAGGTGTAGATATTGTAATCCCTGATTTTACCTATATAGAAGAAAATAAAGATAAGTTAAAAGGAATTTTTATTACTCATGGTCATGAAGACCATATAGGAGCAATTGCATATCTATTAAAATTAGTAGATACAAATGTTTATTGTTCTAAACTTACAAAAGGCTTATTAGAAAATAAATTTAAAGAACATGGCCTTAATCCAAACAGATTAAAAATGGTTAATGTTAACAATACTGTAAAAGTTGGTAATTTGAGTGCTGAATTTATAAGAGTAAGTCATTCAATTCCTGATTCATGTTCAATAGCAGTAAAATCTCCAATTGGAACTATTTTATTTACTGGTGATTTTAAAATGGATTTTACACCTATAGATGGTGAACCTACAGATATTCAAAAACTTGCTGCTTTAGGAAAAAAGGGATTATTATGTCTATTTTCTGATTCAACAAATGTTGAAATTGAAGGTAGTTCAATTAGTGAAAAAAAGGTAGGAGAAACTTTTATAAATTTATTTGGACAAGCTCCAGGTAGAATTGTAGTTGCTACTTTTGCTTCTAACCTTCATAGAGTTCAACAAGTAATTTATGCTGCTGAAAAATATAATAAAAAAGTAGCATTATCAGGAAGATCAATGTTAAATAATGTTAAAATTGCATCCTCCTTAGGGTATTTAAAAGTAAGAAGTAACACAATTATAGATATAAAAAATCTTAAAGATTATGCTGATGATCAAATAGTTATATTATCAACTGGAACACAAGGAGAACCATTATCAGCTTTAACAAGAATGGCAAATAATGAACACAAACAAGTCCATTTAAACTCTTCAGACACTGTTATTTTATCATCATCAGCAATTCCAGGTAATGAAATGTCAATCAATAATACAATCAATAATTTAACTAAAATTGGTTGTAATATAATTTATAATTCATTAGCAAAAGTTCATGCATCAGGACATGCTTGCCAAGAAGAAATTAAATTAATGCATCAATTAACTACACCTAAGTATTTTATTCCTGCTCATGGTGAACCAAGACAATTAAAAAAACACAAAGAAATAGCTATGGATATGGGAATGAATGAAGATAATATATTGGTAGGTCAAAACGGAGATGTGTTTGAATTTACTAAAAAAAGCGCAAGAATTAATGGTAAGGTTCAAGCTGGTAATGTATTAGTAGATGGATCTGGTATTGGCGATGTAGGAAATATAGTATTAAAAGATAGAAAACACTTATCAGAAGATGGACTATTAGTTGTAAGTTTAACTATAGAAAAACATACACAAAAAGTTTTATCTAATCCAGAAATAGTTTCTAGAGGATTTATCTATGTTAAAGAAAATCAAGATTTGATTGAAAATTCTAAAGATATTGTTATTAGAACAATGAAAAAATGTCAAAAGAAAGAAATACACGCTATTAGTCAAATAAAATATCAAATAAGAGAATCTTTGAAATCTTACATTTATAATCAAACTGGTAGAGACCCTATGATTTTACCTGTCCTTACAGAAGTGGAAAATAATGAATATTA
>URRX01000088.1 GCA_900550345.1 uncultured Anaerococcus sp.
ATATAAAAAAATATAAAAATTTAATTTTTTAATAAATATAAAATTTTTTATAAATAAAAATGCTGATAAAAATCAGCATTTAAAGAATTTAATATTAAGATTTATTTTTAACCATAATATCTAAAAGCGATTCATAAATTGGTTCATTATGAAAATTCTCAGCAACTAGATATGAAATAAATGATACTATAATAATTGGCAAGAAAAAGTCTATTCTTCCACCAGTCATCTCTATAATTAAAAACATTCCTGTAAGTGGAGCACGTACAATAGATGAAAAATGTGCAGCCATAGCAAGCATTGAAAAAATAATTATTTCACTTTCCCCAACCAAATTCAAATCAAATAAAACCGATCCAAAAAAATTTCCTAACAAAGAACCCATAGCAAGTAGTGGGAAAAATATTCCTCCAGGAATACCAGAACAAAAAGCTATTAACAAAAGTAATAATTTCATGAAATAAAAATAAATTATAACAGAAATACCAACATTTTCTCCTCCTGCAAGAGATATAAAATTTTCACCACTTCCCAAAAGTCTTTTATCAAAAAGTAAAAATAAGCTTGTAATAAAAAAAGGTATAACAGATCTTATTGTTTGAGTTACTGGTAATTTTTTATACAATTTTTTACCATACAATATTCCCTTATTGAATAATATAGAAGAAAAACCTACCAATATTCCTAAAAAAATTAAAAATATCCAAAATTTTAAAGATAAATTTAAGGAATTTTTTACTTTTATAACAGGATCATTTCCGATAACTAGACTAGTTACAATACTAGATGAAATAATAGTACTTGTTATGTAAATAAAATTATACCTAGAAGTTTTTTTCATTAATTCCTCAAGCGCAAAAGCCATTGCTGAAATCGGAGCAGTAAAAGCACTTGTTATGCCACAAGCGGAAGATGCAATAATCATAGTTTTAGTATCTTCTTGATCTAATTTAAATTTTTTTGCCAATACTTCTCCGAGACAACCACCAATTTGAACTGATGGGCCTTCTCTTCCTAAAGTTAAACCTGAACCTATAGAAACAAGTCCTCCAGTTATTTTATTTATCAAGCAAGAAAGAGCACTATAATCTAATTTATTATGTAATTTTCCAGCTATTTGAGGTATTCCACTGCCTCCGATCATCGGCTCTTTATTAACAGAAATTGATACAAGAAACCCAAGAAAAATAAAAATTAATACAAAAATAATCGAATTGATTATATTTTCTTGACCAAAATTTATAAGATTTGAAATTAAAAACATAATTTTTGGAATTGTAATCCTAAATAAACTTATAACAATCCCAGAACATGCTCCTATTATAATCGATATTAATAACAATTTATAAGATATTTTTTTTATCATTTTAACCCCTCTAATAAACTAACCAAATATTTACAATCTGATCCTTAATCCTCCCATAAGACCAAGTTTTTTCAGAATTTTTCATAGAATTAGGATCATTAATAATAAATCTACCAAACTTATAAGAATCTATTACTAAAATATGACCAAACAAAGTAAAATCACCTTTTTTTACTGAAACTATTAAACTACCTTTATCCAAAGCATCTATAATTGAATTTTTATTATTTTCTATGCTTTGAATATTATATCCATACCTTTTTGCTTCATCAGAAAAAAATTTCCACTCAATACCGCTTGAACTCATATAAGACTGGGCATCATTTGCTATATTAATTGGACTTATATCTAAATTTGGATTAAGTCTTTTTAAAACCATAGCCATAGAAGTAGGACCACATCCTGCAAATCCTATATTAGAATCTCCTAACAAATTATAAGCCCGCCTATTATCCCATTGTAAAAAATATGGAGTTTCTCTTCCATAATCTACACTTACCCCTGGATAATAATCAAAATTAACATTATTAGTTCTTAGATTATAAATAAATTCGCTAGCATCTATATCATTTCCAACAAGATATTTATCTTTATCTTCTAAATTTTCAAAATTTTCATATATCCACTTTGTTTTTTCATTGTCATCTTTATGTTTCTCAACATTTTTATAAAGAATTTCCATATCATCTGTTTTTTCTTTATTAAAAATATTTTCAAAAAAATTTAAACCTCCTCCTTCATTAGAACAAGATTTAAATGAAAATAAAAGCATTACTACAAAAATAATTGAAAATATTATGTTGATTATTTTTTTCATATAGTTATAATATCATAAAATCAGCAATTAAAAAAAGTCGTAAAAAATTACGACTTTTTTTAATAATCTTTCAAATCTTCAATTGAATCAATCTCCATATATGATGGAACTACAAATCCTATTTTTGCATTTTTTAAGTTTGGACCCAGATCATCAACCATATCACCATATTTATCCATATAATTTTTATGAGTTAATGGAAGCCAAGCTGATGCTGTTACATCTGCTGATCCATAAGCAATAGCTGCAAACAAAGGACCAACTTCAACTGCCATCATTCTAACTTCAAATCCATAATCTTCTAAAATATCTTTTAAAACATATGCACTACAAAGTTCACTATCCCAAATAACGTGAGCCAGACTAATAACTTCACCATTGGATCTGTCAACGCCCTCATACATTTTTTTAACTTCATCTTGATGATTATCTACCCATTTTCTGGCAGCATCTTTTACATCCATTCCATCATTTAAATCTACTAATACTTCTTGCATATCATCAACTGTCCAATTAAAATTATCAAGTAATTTATATGCATTAGGCTTATCTTCTTTTAGTCCTTTTCTAGCAAGAGTATGAATTTCTTCAGGTTTTCCAAATGAACCTTTTGGATCATCTAAAAATTTCAAATCATATTTTGCAAATTTCCAATGGGGTGTCCAACCTGTTACAACAATTGGTGCTTTTTCTTTTATAGCATCTCCCAACATTTGAGTCATAACAGCAGAAGAGCCTGAAGTCAATTTTTGTTTTAAGCCATAATCTTTCATAGCTTTATTTGCCGCATCCATTGCTCCAGCTCCAGGTTCAATTCCAATAATATAATCATTTGGAGCATAATCAAAATCAACTTCTTCTTTCTCATTATCATTTTGATTAGAACTGCATCCTACAAGTACAAAAGCGAGTATAGTTATTATAGAAAATAATTTTTTCTTAATCACTTTATCACCTACTTATCTATTATTTTTTTTACTTAGAGCTTGAGTTAATCTATCAAGAATAACAGCTAAAATAACAATAGCAATTCCTGATGCAAATCCTACTCCCACATCATTTCTTGAAACTGAAGTATAAATTACATTTCCAAGTCCCGGTGCTCCTATCATTGATGCAACTACAACCATTGAAAGAGTAAGCATTAATGTTTGGTTAATTCCAGCCATTATTGATGGTTTTGCCATAGGAAGTTCAAGTTCAAATAATTTTTGTCTTGGAGTTGATCCGAATGAATCAGCCGCTTCAACTAAGTCATTTGGAACTTCTTTTATTCCTAAATTTGTCATCCTAACAGCCGGTGGCATGGCAAAAATAACTGAAGAAATTACTCCTGGCGCCATTCCTATTCCAAAAAATGAAACTGCTGGTATTAAATATACAAAAGCAGGCATTGTTTGCATAAAATCAAGTAATGGCATAATTACTTTTTCTACTCTTTGGCTTTTAGAAGTCCATATTCCAAGAGGAACCCCAATTATTATTGCTATTAATGCTGATGTTACAACTATAGAAAGTGTAATAATCATATCATCCCAATAACCTAAATTCCATATTAGTAATAAGGAAAGAATTGAAAATATTGTTATTCCTTTTATTTTTTTTGTTAAATAATAAGCCAAAAATGCAATAATAACAATAAAAAGTAATGGTGGAAAAATTGAAAATATTTTTATAAATAGTTCAACAGTGAAATTTATAAAATCTCTTATTGGATTAAATATAAAACTTGCATGAACTCTTAACCATTCTACTAAATTATCAATAAAATTAACTAAGGGTATAGTAGGTATATTATTCATCTTCCACCTCGTCTTTCGATAATGCAGCAAGAACTGTACCTTTTATTATAATTCCTTTAAATACATCTCCATCTACTACACAAATAGGAATTTTAGCATCTTGAATATCACTAACAATATCTTCTAATGGATAATCCATATTAATCTTTAGCATATCATCTCTCATTATTTCTTCAAGATTTTTTTGTCCTTTTGCATATGCATTTGAAGCATCTTCTGCAAGAACATATCCTAAAAGTTCTCTTTTATTATTTACAACAAAAATACTTGAATTTCCACTCCTTAGCATCTTTGATAAAGCAGCTTTTGGTCCGTGTCTATGAATATTAATAGTATCTGGTCTTATCATTACATTTTCTGCCGTTAATACTTTTGACCTATCAACATCTTGAACAAACTCTCTAATAAATTCATTTTTAGGATGTGATAGAAGTCTTTCAGGAGTATCTACTTGAAGAAGAGACCCATCTTTCATAACTGCAATTTTATCACCAATTTTTAGAGCCTCATTTAAATCGTGAGTGATAAATAATACAGTTTTTTTCATCTCACTTTGTAAATAAACAAGTTCATCTTGCATTTCTTTTCTAATCAAAGGATCAAGCGCAGAAAAAGCTTCATCCATTATTAATATATCTGTATCAGTTGCAAGAGCGCGAGCAAGTCCTACTCTTTGTTGCATACCACCAGATAATTGATCAGGATATTGATCTTCATAACCTTCAAGTCCAACAAGTTTTAACGCTTCCATAGCTTTTTTGTTTGCTTTTTCACTTTTACCATTTTTAATTGTCAATCCATAAGCTGCATTTTCCAAAATTGTATAATGCGGAAAAAGTGCAAAATTTTGAAAAACCATAGACATTTTTTCACGTCTAGCATTTCTCAAATCTTCTTCATTAAGTTCAGAAATATTTTCATCATCAATAAAAATATCTCCATATGTAGGCTCTATCATCCTATTTATAAGTCTTATTAATGTTGATTTTCCTGAACCTGATAGGCCCATTATTACAAATAATTCACCATCTTCAACTTCAAATGAACATCTATTAACCCCAACAGTTAAACCTGTTTGATCTAAAATTTCTTTTTTAGATTTTCCTTCTTTTAAAAGCTTAACTGCTCTTTTGGGATTATGTCCAAAAATCTTTGTCAATTCTTTAACTTTTATTTTTTTAGACAAAATACCTCCTAACATTTATTTATGTCACATATTACATTTTAGTTATACTGTTTATAATTAATAATCGCAAGATATTTTAGAATCTATTAATTTTATTTAATAACTAATTTTTAGATTTTGGAAGATAAATTTCAATATGTTTTTCTAAAATTTCTATATCGCATGGAAGTGTTCCATTAACTTCCCCATCCATATCCAATTCAATTTCTTTATCTTCTAAATTTTTGATTGATAGTTTTTTACAAGTAAAAGATTTAACATTTTCATTTTCATCAACTTTGCCAAAAAGCATATCTTTTGCTGCATTTACTTTTGACATTAAACCTTCTTCGGTCATTATAAAAACATTTAATTCTCCGTCACTTAGATCTCCGTCATCGTTTGAAAATTCTAAATTACCTATCTTATTTACAGTCATTATATAAACTAATGATGCATTACATTCAAAAGTATTATCTTCATATGATATTTCTATTTTTACGTTTTCATCATTAGGTATAGTTTTTAAAACATTTTTTACATATGCAAATCCACCTAGCTTTTCTTTTTCTGATGAATCTGTTGATGTTGTAGCTTCAATTAGTTTTCCAAAACATACATAATAAGAAAAGTAACTATCATTACATTTTCCAATATCTACTTTTTTTGTTTTTTCAAATGATAAATTATCTATTGCCTCTTTTAAATCATTAGAACCACCTATTAATTGCATATAAGTATTATTTGTTCCGCCAGGCAATAAACCTACTTTTGGTCTATAATCCATCTTAGATATACCATTTATTACCTCATTAAATGTTCCATCTCCTCCAACGACAAAAATAGAATCAAATTTTTCATAACATGCTTTTTTAGAAAAATTTTCACCATCATTTTCTTTTTCTGTCTTTTCATGAACTACTTGGTCAAATTCTTGGCTTAATTTTTTGTTTAATATATCCATAAATTCATCATTATTAGCTTTTCCTGAATTTGGATTTTCAATAATCATACATTTTTTCATAATATCTCCTAGTAAAATAAAAATGGTACTTAACAAGTAAATACCAAATCGTTTGAATTTTAAAATTTATCTTCAATTTTTTTTATACCCA
>URRX01000089.1 GCA_900550345.1 uncultured Anaerococcus sp.
ATTTTTTTGTATTTTATTTTTTAAATATTAATTTCACTTTTTCCATTATAAATATATTCTTATTTGCAATTTATTTTCTTATTACTTTATCATAACATGTTTTTTATGAAGCAATTATGTGCTACAATAATTAATGTCGAAATTATGTAGGTATAAATTTTTCTTAAAATCTATGCCTTCTTTATTTTTCTTTATTTTATTATTTATATAATAATTCTTATTATATAAATAAAATACACTCAGAAAGGAATTACTATGAAGAAAAAAGCAATTATACCTTCCTTGTTACTTGCTTTTTTTGCCTTATCAAATCCTTTAACAGCAAACGCTGATAATAATTTTTTAAGTCAAAAACAAAGTACAGGAATGGAAATTCAAGGTTTAAGTCCTGAATTTAAAGAGTTTGAAAAAAATTTAGCTCAAAAAAATAATAAAACTTCTGACGGAGATGGATATATTCCAGAACCTTTTGAAATTGTTGACTCTAAAATTGAAAATCAAGCTAATAGACATTTGCCAAGAAGTTTTGATTTAAGAGATCACAATAAGGTTTCTCCAGTTAGAGATCAAGGTCCTAATGGTTCTTGCTGGGCTTTTGCAGCTTATGCATCATTAGAATCTACTTTAATGCCAGAAGTTCACGATTTCTCAGAAAAACATATGAGAAATACCCACTCTTTTGATTGGGGTCCAACAAAAGGAGGAAACAGATCAATATCAGCAGCATATCTTGCTAGGTGGTCTGGTCCTATAGATGAAAGTGATGATCCATATTCACCTTTTAATTTTAATTCGAGCCATTTATTAACAAGATCAATGGATTCTGGAAATATTTTATTTTTACCTGATAAAACAAGTGTTCAATCAAATATGAACATTTTAAAAGAACACATCATGGATTATGGTGCAATTCAAACAGGTATGCACATGGATGATCGATTCTTAAATGAAGATACATGGGCACATTATAATTATAGTCCGATTTTAAGTAACCACGCAGTTGCAATTGTTGGATGGGATGATAATTATTCTAGGTATAATTTCAAAAGTACTCCTCCTAGTGATGGAGCTTGGTTAATTAAGAACTCCTGGGGTACAGGTATGGGTATTGATGGTTATTATTGGATATCTTATCATGATTACAATGTTGCATCATCTAATGCTCAATATTTTGCAAATTCAAAAGGAAGAAATTCAAATATTTATCAATATGACTGGTTAGGAATGACTTCATCTTTTGGTTATAGAGGTCAAGGTTTTATGGCAAATGTCTTCCAAGCTTCTAACTACGATCAATATTTAAATACAACAGGATTTTTCACACAAGCTGATGATGCTGATTATGAAATCTATGTTGTAGATAATTATACTGATAAGTCTTCATTTAATAATATGAGAAAAGTTTCAAGTGGTCACATTGATAGTGCAGGATATCACACAATTGATTTTGGATCACAAAAAATAAAAGCAAATAATAAATTTGCTGTAATAGTAAGACTTGCAAGTAATTCAACTTATTATCCTTTAGGAATAGAAAAACCAATTAGAGGATATTCTTCTAGAGCAAGAGCAGGTTATGGAGAATCTTTTGTATCTGGTAATGGTTATGACTGGGATGATTTATCATCTTATAGTTATGGAACTAATGTTTGTGTAAAAGCATTTACTTCAAGAAGACCTACATCTGTAATAGATCATGACGATTCTAATACTGATGACTTCCCTAGTGAAGATGATTTTACTTACAAATTAAATTTCAACGAAAAAACTTTATTTGTTGGTGAAACTTTTAAATTAGATTTTGATAGTCCAAAAGATGTTTTATGGCAATCATCTAACCCTAATATAGTAAGCGTTGATCAAAACGGTAATATTAAAGCTAATAAAGCTGGTAAAGTAGAAATTAAAGCTTCATCAAATGGAAAAAGCGATATAGCTGTTATTAATGTTATAGAAGATAAGAAGGCAAGATTTGAGGTAAGTACAGATAAAAAATCCTACAATCTAAATGAAAATGCCCTAATTAAAATTCAAGCTTACGATAAATTTGATAAAAATTTAAGTGCACAAAAAGTTAATGTAAAACTTACACTTCCAAGTGGAAAAACTATGACTTTAGATAGACTTACAAATATCAATGGTTACACTGATGTTTATGCATATCTATCAAACTTAGGTGAAACTGGAAAATATAAAGTTAAAGTATCAGCTTTTGTTGAAGATTATTTAATTGAAGGTGAAACTTCATTTATTGTAAATGGTGACCAAGATAATCACACTTACAAATTAAATGTTAATAATAAAGACTTGAATGTTGGAGATAGATTTAAATTAGAATTTGATAGTGCTAATGAAATAAAATGGTCTTCATCTGATGAAAATATAGTAAGTGTTGATCAAAATGGTAATATTGTAGCTAAAAAAGCTGGTAGAGCAATAATAACTGCAAGATCATTAAATAAATATGATACTGCTATAATTAATGTTAAAGAAACTAAAAAAGCTAATCTAAAACTAACAACTGATAAGAAAAAATATAGCATTGATGAAGATGCTAAAATAAATGTAGATTTATTTGATGCTGAAAATAATCCTGTTAGATATAGTAGAGTTGTTTTAAAACTTACTACACCAAGTGGAAAAACTCTAACTCTTTCAGAATTTACAAATAGAGATGGACACGCTCAAACACAAGCATTTTTATCAAAATTAAATGAAATTGGAAGATATAAAATAGAAGCTTCTACTTATGTTGATAATAAATTAGTAGAAAAATCATGTGAATTTGATGTTTATAATATTGATACTCATACTTACAAGTTAAATATAAACGAAAAAAGTTTACTTGTTGGAGATATAATAAAACTTGAATTTGATAGTGCTGATCCAATCGAATGGAAATCAACAAATTCAGATATTGTAAGTGTTGATAGAAATGGTTATGTTTATGCTAAAAAAGCTGGCCAAGCTGAGATAATAGCTACATCAAATGGAAAATCTGATAAAGCTTTAATAAAAGTTTCAGAAAATAAAAAAGCAAATATAGAAGTTAAAGCAAACAAAAAAGATTATTATTTGGGAGAAAGCGCATTAATAAATGTGAAAATTCTAGATAACAATAATAATCCTATAAGAAATCAAAAAGTAAACCTAACTCTTCAAACACCTAGCGGAAAACTTGCAAAAATAAGTAAATATACAAATAATAATGGATATGCTACTATTAACGCAAAAGTTAATGAAAAGGGAGAAGAAGGCCTTTATAAAGTCTTTGTTGATTCTTATGTTTACGGAAAATTAATTGAAGCTAAAACAGAATTTAATGTTAAAAAATATGTAGAAATTGATAAACACACCTATAAATTAAATACAAATGATAAATCTTTATTTGTAGGTCAATCATTTAAACTTTCTTTTGATAGTGGTAAAGAAATAAGCTGGCAATCATCTGATTCTAATATAGTTAGTGTTGACCAAAATGGTAATATTTACGCTAAAAAAGCCGGTAAAGCTATTATAACTGCTACATCTAACGGAAAATCTGATAAGGCTACAATAACAGTTAAAAATAATAAAAATACTGATAATAAAAAAGCAAGATTTGAAATTAGTGCTAACAAAGATTCTTATGATCTTAATGATAAAGCCTTATTTAATATAAAAGCCTTTAATGATTATAATATGGTAGTTAGAGGAAATAGATTTAACGTAAAAGTTCAAACTCCAAGTGGAAGAGTGTTAAGAAATAGTAAAGTAACTAACTTCATGGGAGAAGCTCAAATAAGCGTAGACCTAAATAGCATAAATGAACAAGGCGAATATAAACTTATAGTTTATGGAAACTTAATGAACAAAGAAGTTACTAATTCAATAGACTTTACTGTTGGAAACCCTGATAAATATATTGAAAAAATAGACAATCATTCCTATACTTTAAATGTTGATAAAAAAGAATTAAATGTTGGAGAGATGTTTAAACTTATATTAGACAGCTCAAGTAAAGTCCAATGGAAATCTTCCGATGAAAATATAGCTAGTGTTGATCAAAATGGTAATATCAAAGCTAAAAATCCTGGAGAAGTTACAATAGAAGCTGAGTCTAATGGTAAAACAGATCAAGCTACAATTTCTATAAAAGATGACAAAAAATCAAGATTTGAAATCGAAACAGATGAAAACTACAAGGCAAATCAAAAAGCAAATATAAATATAAGCGCATTTAATAAATACGATATGCTCGTAAGAGGACAAAGATTTAATGTAAAAGTTACAAGTCCAAGCGGTGAAATTTATGAAACAAATAAAGTTACTGACTATGACGGATATGCTGATGTAGAAATAGATAAAGATTATCTAAAAGAAGATGGTGAGTACGAAATAGAAATTTCTGGAAAAATCATGGACAAAGAAGTTTCAAACTTGGCTAAGATAAATATTGATAAAGATATAGAACTAAAAGAAGATAATTTTGAAATAAATATCGGAGATAAGGTAGAATTCTTAAAAAATAAAAACAAAGAATATAAATTCCAAATCGAAGATGAAGATATTTTAAAAATTGTTGATCAAGAAATTGTTGGACTAAAAAAAGGTAAAACAAAAGTTAAAGTTTCAAACGAAAATCAAGAATTAATATTTGAAGTAAATGTTAAAGAAAAAGAAAAAGACCAAGATAGAATTGTATTAATTCCTTTGGAAGACTTATCTGATGAAATAAAAGAACTTGGCGAAGTTAAAGTATTCAAGTTGATATCAAAAGATAATGAAGCAATTAAAAATCAAATGGTTGAATTAAATTTAGAAAAACCTTCTGGTCAAAAATATGAACTTGAAGTTGAAACTGACGAAAATGGACAAATAATTTTAGATTTAAATTCTGATTTATATGATGAAATAGGATCATACAAACTTGAATTAAAGGCAAAATTAAATGAAAATGATAAGCTAAAATATTTCGATATTTTTAGTCTAGAATAAAAAATAAATCCTCCTGAATAAATAATTCAGGAGGATTTTTCTATATAAAAATTTGAAAATTACTACTATGTTTTACATATTAGGCTCTATATAATTATAAGAATCTCTAATATTTGCAGATTTTTTTAATTTTTCTAAAATCTCAAGGACATCTTTAGATTCTTTTAATCTTTTTTCACATTCTTTTAAATCATTTTTTTCATATATTTCCCTAAAATAGTCAAATTCATAAAAATATAGAGGATTTTCATCTTTTATATCTAGATAATTTAATTTTCCATCTGAAAAATACTCAATCTTTTCAGCCTCTTGGATATTTCCACATACCTTAATGTAACCTTCTTGACCTTGGATTAAAATAATGTTTTCTGATTGGCAATCTTTAGCATTTGTAAATGATACTGTTAAGTCCTTATAAGAAATTAAACCAGATCCTGCAATATCAACACCATAATCATTTATATTTCCAAAATATGAAAATTCTTCTCCCATTCCAAAAAGCTCATAAATCAAATGTAGATTATAAATTCCAAGATCTGCCAAGGCTCCTGCTGAAAATTCGCTTTTAAAAATATTTTCAACAATTCCCTCCTTGTACTTATCAAATCTTGATGAATATTGAGAATAATTAATCATACAAGTGGAAATTTTCCCAATTTGGCCCAAAAGATTTTTCAATATTTCAAGGCTTGGCAAATATTTTATGGAAATCGCCTCAAACAAAAATAATTTTTTATCATCAGAAATTTTTATTAAATCATCAAGCTCTTTTGTATTTGTAAAAAATGGTTTTTCACAAATTACATTTTTCCCAGCTTCAAGACACATTTTTGCTTGTTTGTAGTGTAAAGAATTTGGACTTGCTATATAAACAAAATTAATTTCAGGATCTGAAAGCATCTTTTCTAAAGAATCAAAAGCCTTTTCTGCTCCAAATTTTTCCTTTAATTTATTAGCCTTTTCTATAGACCTAGAATATGCCCCATAATACTTATAAGCTTCCATTTTTGTAACTGTACTTAAAATATTATGAACAATAAAATTTGAACCAATACTTGCAAATTTAATCATATAACCCCCTCTTTTTTACCCTTATATAAAAAATAATTATAGAAATAAAATAACAAATAATAAATAAATACATTAAAGAATATTTTGTAAATACCATTCCTATTAGTAAATCAATT
>URRX01000090.1 GCA_900550345.1 uncultured Anaerococcus sp.
ATAACTTTCTTTTTTACTCAAGTTATTCATCTTTATCACCTAAAATTTGATTTTCGTATTGTTTCTTATACCATTTATCATTGTTCATCAATTCATAATGATTGCCCATTTCTACAATTCTACCTTCATCTAAAACTATAATATTATCACAATTTTGGACCTGGCTTATCCTATGGGCAATAATAATAGTGGTTTTATCTTTTCTATATTCTATTAAATTATTCAAAATATTTTTTTCTGTATTTGCATCAACTGCACTCATAGCATCATCTAAAATTAATATTTCTGGATTATTAAGAACAGCCCTAGCAATGGACAATCTTTGTTTTTGACCACCTGATAAAGATACTCCCTTTTCACCAGTTATTGTATCTAAACCTTTTTCAAATTCCTTTACATCCTTATTAAAATCAGCAATATCTATAGCTCTTTCTAATTGTTCTTCATTTGCTTTATCATTAGAAAATAAGATATTATTTCTCAAAGTATCAGAAAAAATCATGTGTTGTTGTGGAACATATCCAATTATATTTTTTAAAGACTTAAAAGAAATATCTGATGAAAGTTCATCATTTAAATATATACTAGGCTTATTAATTTTATATAAATCGAGTAATTGTTTTATAAGAGTTGTTTTACCAGAAGAAGTTTTTCCTAATATACCTAAAGAAGTAGAATTTTTAATTTCTAAATTGATTTCATTTAAAATATTATCTTTAGAAGTAGGATACTTAAAACTATGTGAATCAAACTTTATATCTACTGGAGAATTTACTTTTCTTTTTTTATCTGAATTTTTAATTTCTTCTTCATGATCCAATGTTTCATTTATTCTATCCATTGCAGCACTAGCTTGTTGTTTTAAATTTATAAAATCTCCCAAAGCATACATTGGCCAAACTAGCATATTTAAATAATAAGTAAATGAGACAATTTGACCGATGCTTAATTGTCCTAATGTCATAAGATAAGAACCGAAACCAATAGCTATAACAAATGTTAAAGATGTAATAATTCTCTCAACTGGAGCAAGCAAAGCTTGATATTTGGCTAGAGTAATATTATGATCTGCAAGCTTATCTGCATTTTCATAAAATATTTTTCTTCTATTTTCAACAATATTAAAAACTCTTATGATTCTAATTCCTTCTGCATCTTCTAAAACTGTATCATTTAGTTTATCAAAAGATTGATTAACTTTTTTAGATTTATCATAGATCTTATCTCCTATCTTAAAATAAATTATTGCTATAAATGGTAGAGGTAAAATAGAAAATATAGTTAATTTTAAATCTATAGTAAAAATCATAACCAAAATGACACTTAAAGGTAGGACTGTAGCATCAATTAATGATAAAGTACCATATCCTGCCATTACTGAAATTTGAGAAATATCATTTGTTGATTTTCCCATTAATGATCCTGTTGAATTTTTTTCAAAAAACTCTTGTGATTGGCCAAGAAATTTTTTCATCAATTTATTTCTAGTTAGATACTCAATACTACCACTAGCCTTAAATACATTATAAGACCAGCCCATAGCAAGAAAATATTTAAGTATAATAATAAAAATTGTAAAAATGATTATCTGAATAAAATAATGCATGTCAATTGAACCATTATAAATTAAATCAATTAATTTTCCAATTATATATGGTAAAAATAGTGAAACAACATCACTTAATAACAAAAATATAATACCAATTATATAATTTTTTTTGTAATAATTAATAAACCGCTTAAATTTTTTATACATATTAACTCCTTAAAATAAAAGGGCTGTTTATCAAATCTTATAAAGATTTAAAATAAAACAGTCCTTATATCTTTTAATTATGATTATGTTTTATAATTTTGGCTGGAGCACCAACAGCAGTACAGTCATCTGGTACATCATTTAAAACAACAGAATTAGCTCCAATTTTACAATCATTTCCGATTGTAATATTACCTAATAAAATTGCTCCTGCACCTATTAGCACATTATTTCCAACTGTTGGATGTCTTTTTACTCTATCATTTACCAAACCACCTAAAGTTACTCCATGATACATTAATACATCATCACCTACTTCGGCAGTTTCCCCTATTACAACACCCATTCCATGATCTATGTAACATCTTCTACCAATTTTCGCACCAGGATGAATCTCAATCCCCGTCTCTTTTCTAGCATTTTGACTAATTTCATTAGCCTTCGAAAATTCGCCTTCAAGATATAGTTTATGAGCTTCAAAGTGAGCTAAAAGCGCTTTAATTCCTGGAGAAAATCTAATTGCATCTTCAGCCTTAGTTAAGGCAGGATCTTTTAATAAAGCTGCCTTAACTAATTCATCTTTATATTCTTCAAATGTCATATTAGTCTAAATCATACAATGTTGTTGATAAATATCTTTCACCAGTATCTGGTAAAACTGTTACAACAGATTTTCCTTCACCAAGTTCATCCGCAATTTGAATTGCTCCAACTACATTTGCCCCTGATGAAATTCCTACAGCCAAAGCTTCATTTTTTGCTAAATTTCTTGACATTTCAATAGCATCATCACCTTTAACATCAACAATTCCATCTACTAAATCAAAGTTTAAATTCTTAGGTACAAAGTTTCCACCTATTCCTTGAATTTTATGACCTGAAGCTTTTCCACCTGAAAGTAATGGACTTTCTGCAGGCTCTATGGCATAAATTTTAACATTTTCATTGTTTTCTTTTAATCTTTTTCCAACGCCAGTTACTGTTCCACCAGTTCCAACACCTGCTATAAATGCGTCTGGAGTAATTTCATTTAATATTTCTATACCAGTAGTTTCGTAATGAGCTTTTATATTTGCAGGATTAGAAAATTGATCTGGCATAAAATAGCCATCTTTTTTAGCTAATTCTTTTGCTTTATCAACTGCACCTTGCAATGCGTTTTCAGTAGTTCTTATAACTTCTGCACCATAAGCTTCAGCTAGTTTTGATCTTTCAATACTCATAGAACTTGGCATTGTCAATATACATTTATATCCTTTTGCTGCAGCAAGTGCTGCTAATGCTACACCAGTATTCCCACTTGTTGGCTCAACAATTGTATCACCTTTTTTTAGTTCTCCTGATTTTTCAGCTTCTTCAATCATATAAAGTGCAATTCTATCTTTTATAGAACCAGCAACATTATTCTTTTCAACTTTTACATATATATCAGCTCTACCATCTTTTTTTAAAGAATTTAACTTTAATAAAGGTGTATTGCCTATAAGATGTTTTGCATTTTGATTAATTGTCATTTTAACTCCTTTTAAAATGTTATAAAGTATCTATTTATCTAATATTATATTGTAAAAAATTAATCTTTCAATTAATTCATAGTAAAATACTAAGAATTTAATTTAAAAAAAGAAAGCCCTAAGGCTTTCTTTAAATTTATTACTAAGCATTCATTTGACTTTGAACTTCTTTAGCAAAATCTTCTTCTTTTTTCTCTAATCCTTCACCAACTTCGAATCTAGCAAATCTTCTAATTTTAATGTTTTCTCCAACGCTGTTTGCTGTATCTCTTAGATATTGTTCAATTGTAAGATCTGGATTTTTAATGTATTGTTGATCTAATAAGCATACATCTTTGAAATATTTTTTTAATCTACCTTCAACTTTTTTATGTGCTATCATTTCTTTTTTGTCTTCAGGCATATTATCATTAGCTTCATTCATAGCTTGTTTAATTAAAATCTCTTTTTGTTCTGCTACATCTTTTTCATCTGCATCTTCTTCAGAGATATAAAGTGGATTTAATGCAGCTATATGCATAGCAATATTTCTGGCAAATTCTTTTACAGAATCAGTATTTGCTGAGAAATCTGTTTCAGTATTAATTTCAACAATAACACCAATTTTATCATTATGAATATATGAACCTATAACTCCTTCAGCAGCAATTCTGTCTGCTTTTTTATCAAGAGTTGCTTGACCTTTTTCTTTTAATAATTTGATAGCTTGATCAATATTACCATCAGTTTCAGTCAAAGCTTTTTTGCAGTCCATCATTCCAGCGCCAGTTTTTTCTCTTAATTCTTTTACTAATTTTGCAGTTACAGCCATTATATCCTCCTAATTACTCTTCAATAGATTCTTCTTTATCATCTTCTACTGAATCTACAGATTCTTCTTCAGACTCTTCAAAATCTTCTTCATTTACAGAAAATTCACTACCTTGATTTCCTTCTATAACAGCATCAGCCATTAGAGAAGTTATAAGTTTTACAGCTCTTATAGCATCATCATTTCCTGGGATAGCAATATCTACAACATCTGGATCACAGTTAGTATCTACAATTGAAATAACTGGAATTCCCAAAATTCTTGCTTCGTGAACAGCTATTTGTTCGTTTGAAGGATCTACTACGAATAAAGCATCTGGTAGTTCTTCCATATCTTTAATACCACCAAGATTTTTTTCTAGTTTATCCATTTCTTTGTTATATTGTAAAACTTCTTTTTTTGGTAAAAGATCAAAAGTTCCATCTTCTTCCATTGTTTCATATTTTTTTAGCTTATTTACACTATTTCTAATAGTATTGAAGTTTGTCAACATTCCACCTAACCATCTATTAGATACATAATATTGACCACATCTTTTTGCTTCTTGTTCTATTGAATCTTGAGCTTGTTTTTTTGTTCCTACAAATAAAATATTTCCGCCTTCACTTGCGATATCTCTTATTACTTCATAAGCTTTATCAATTTGATTTGATGTTTTAGCTAAATCTATAATATAGATTCCATTTCTTTCTGTGAAGATGAATTTACTCATTTTAGGATTCCATCTTCTTGTTTGGTGTCCAAAATGTACACCAGCTTCTAATAATTTTTTCATTGATACTACTGACATAATTATTTACCTCCGTTTATTTTCTTCCATCTTTTTCTACTAAATTTTAAACCAATATTAATTAGCAACGTAAAAATTTATCCAAAGATGTGCATAGTACTAAAATAATATACCATAAAATTCTCTATATTACAAGTTTATTCTATCATTGCTTTTACAAATGATTTAGAATCGAATTTTTCTAAATTATCTATACCTTCTCCAACACCAATATACTTAACAGGTACTTCTAATTCAACTTGAAGAGGAAAAATAACTCCACCTTTTGCAGTTCCATCAAGCTTAGTTAATATCAAGCCTGAAATATCACATACATTTTTAAATTCTCTTAATTGGCTAATTGCATTTTGACCAGTAGTTGCATCTAAAACTAATAGATTTTCTCTATTCGCATTATTTGCATGAGTTGATATAGTCCTGTTAATTTTTTCTAATTCATTCATCAGATTTTTTTTGTTATGAAGTCTTCCAGCTGTATCACAAATTAGTATATCTGAACCATTAGATTTTGCTGCTTGAATTGCATCAAAAATTACAGCAGATGGATCTGATCCTTCTTTATGTGCTATCATTTGAGTATTTGATTCTTTTGCCCAAGAGCCTAGTTGCTCTATTGCTGCAGCTCTAAAAGTATCAGCTGCTGCTAATGTAACTTTGTGTCCTTCTTTCTTCAAATTATTTGCAAGCTTTCCTATTGTTGTAGTTTTTCCAACACCGTTTACACCTATAACTAAAATTACTGTCAACTTACCATCTGTTATATTTAGATCATTATCCAAATTTTTCTCATCTAATTTATTTTCCATTATCTCTTTTAATAGCGGGAAAATTTGATCTGCATTTTTTATTGATTTTTCTTTGATTTGATCTTTAAGTTCATCAACAATTTCTATAGTAGATTGCATTCCTATATCTGCAGATATAAGAATTTCTTCCAACTCTTCATATAAATCATCATCTATTTTAACATTTGCTGTAAATAGATTTTTTAATTTTGATGAAAATTGTTCACGAGTTTTAGTAAGCCCTTTAGATATTTTTTCAAAAAAACCTAATTCTTCTTCGAAATTTTCGTTTATAATATTGTTCTCTTCGTCTTCTTTAGATTTTGAATTTTTTTGATC
>URRX01000091.1 GCA_900550345.1 uncultured Anaerococcus sp.
ATTTTTGTATAAAGGCTTAGATGTTGCCAAATAATTAATTAATAGGTGCATTTGGTTTATGCCAAATAAATAATCTACTGGATAGTATGTTAAAGATCCGCCATACCTGTATCCTATTTCATTTAAATAAAAATTATTTTCATCATAAAATACTTCTATCCATATTGGACCATACTTAATACCAATTCCCTCAAGCATATTTATTATCTTATCATTTATATTAGCTTTGAAGTCTTCTGTTAATTTTGATGGCATAAATTGTATTGACATTACAGGTGCACTATCTTTATTTATTTTTTTAGATTCCTTATCTGTTAATCCACAAAAAATAATTTCTCCTTCTTGTGCTGTGTAATGTGCTATCAAACTATGTTCAAAATTCATTTTCTTTTCAACTAAAACTTTTCCCGTTTTTGAAGCACTCTTAGCTTTATTATAGGCATTTATAAAATCGTCTGGTTTTTCACAAATTGTAATTCCAGTAGAACCATTATTATCGACTGGCTTTGTTACTAAAGGAAATGTTAATTTTGAAATTTGATTTGTATCTATTGGTTCAGAAATATCAAACACAGGACTAACTGGCAAATCATACTCCCTACATACATCTTTAAAAATAGCTTTGTTAGTTGCCATTTTCCATTGATTCTTCTCACAGTATTTTGGAATACCTGTATCTTCTGCTAATTTTATTGAAATGGGAATATTAACTTCACTCGCTCCTGGATAAATACCATCTATTTTTTCTTTTATAATCAAATTTTTTATAGATTCTATATCGGTAGTATCCATCAGATATTCTTCATCTGCGATTTGTTTTACTATGCATTCTTCTTTTGACCTTCTATCTATAGCTATTATATAAGCACCTTGATCTTTTGCATATTTTGCAGCTTCATAGAAATAAGTTGAAGCTCCTAAAAATAGAATTTTTTTTCCATCTAAACTTTTCATTGGTATTACTTCCTTATAATTAATTAGTATTTATATTTTTTTGGAGTAAAACAGACTTAGCAGTTTGTATTACTATTTTGAGATCAACAATGAAGCCTAAATTTTCAGCATAATAAACATCTTTTTCAAGTTTTTCTGCTTGATTTATAGAGTTTCTATAATAAGCTTGGCTATACCCTGTTACTCCTGGTCTTATACTCAATCTCTTCTTTTCAACATCTGACATATCTTCATATACTTTACTAGGATTATTTGGTCTAGGTCCAATCCAGCTCATATCACCTTTTAAAATATTAAATACTTGTGGCAATTCATCTATTGAAGTTTTTCTCAAAATTTTTCCGATTTTTGTAACTCTTGGATCATTTGCACTATTAAAAGTAGAATTGTCTTTGTTTCTAATGTCTGGTGCATTCATTTTCATTGAGCGAAGTTTATACATTCCAAAAATGGAGCCATTTAAGCCCCTTCTTTTTGCTATATAAAAAATATCACCTTTATCTTCAATGTATATCAAAATTCCAAATATTAGACAAATTATTAGTACAAACGGCAAGGCAATTATTGCAAGTATTAAGTCTAGTATTCTTTTTATAATCTTTCTGTATATCATTATTTTCCTTACTTTTCTACTTCTATTTTTATTTTTTCCAAAGCTTTTTCACAATATAGTGTAGCTTTTGAAGTATTCTCAGCTTGTGATATGACATAGGCAACTCTATCGTTTGAGCTTTTTATTTGTCTTGACTCTTCTCCAACTCCATGGACTATTTTAACATCTTTTACTCCTTGGATTTTATTTGCTTGGTCAACACCTGTTATTTTTATTATTTTACCTATATCACATTTTTTATATCTAGCTGCTGACGCCATGTTAATTTTTTTTGTAATATCCACATCTTCGCCTAGAGCTATTTTTATTGAGGCTTCAACCATATTAATCCCAGTAGAATATGGTACTAAGTGTGTTGTTATATTATCTCCACCTAGCCTTGCTCCCAATTCTACAATTTTAGGACCATCTTTTGTTACTTTTATTTCTGTATGCGATGGCCCATTTTCAATTCCAACTGCCTTATTAGCATCTATAGCTACTTTTTTTATTTTCTCTATTATGTCTATAGGCAGTTGTGAGGGTTGATTATGACCCATTTCTACAAAATATGGCGCTCCTGTTGTTAATTTATCTGTAATTTGTATAACATTACAAGTTCCATTTCTAGAGATTGTTTCTACGCTTACCTCTGGCCCCTGCATATATTCTTCAACTACTAGTTTTCCTGAATTTGAATTTTTTTTGCAATAATCGTATATTTTTTTCAACTGATCAATATCATAATTTTCTACTAATCTTATTCCTCTACTTCCTGAGTTATCAGCAGGTTTTACTATACATTTATATTTTTTATTTCTTAAATTGTCTATAGCTTTTATATATTGATCATAGTCTTCTACTGAAAAATACATGGGAATTGGCACGCCATAAGCTTTTAAAGCATCCCTCATCTTTGATTTATTTGTAGCATTGATTGCAGTTTTTTCGTCTATCCCTATTAAATCTAATTCCTTTGCTACTTTCGCAACAGTTGTCATTGGCCTATCACTTGCTATTGTGATTATCCCATCTATTTTATTTTTTTTTGCTTCTTCTAATACTTTTTCTGTATCTGTAGTGCTCACTACAACTTTTTTATCTGCATATGAAAAACCTTCTGCATTAGGATTCATGTCAACTGCTATAACATATAGTCCCAATTTTTTTGCTTCTACAATAGCAGGTATTTGTAGCACACTCGCTCCTAAAATCATTAATTTTTTCATAAAACCTTCTTAAAATCTATTTAAATTTTTTCACTATTTCGCAATATTTTTCAATAATATAATCAATTTCCTCATCTGAAAGTTTTGTATGAAGTGGCAAAGTTATTTCATTTTTGTAGTGATTATATGCGTTTGGATAATCTTTTATATCAAATCCAAGATTTTTATAAGCTGTTAATAAAGGAAGTGGTTTATAATGTACATTACATGCAACTCCCTCTCTAGCCATTTCTTCTATTATTTTATTTCTTTCTTCTGTATCTATTTCTGGAACTTGTGTTATATACAAGTGGCCTGATGATTTATGATTTTGGTCGAAGTGGTTTAGTGATTTTATTCCTAGTGGTATAAATGCTTTATCGTATTTTTCTATTATTTCTTTTCTTCTTTTTAATAGTGAAGGATATCTTTTTACTTGGGCAAGTCCGATTCCCGCTAGAACATCTGTCATGTTGCATTTAAACCAAGGTCCTATTACATCATATTCCCATGAGCCTAATTTTGTTTTGCTCAAAGCATCTTTTGATTGGCCATGAAGGGATAGGAGTTGGTATTTTTTGTAAAGTTTTTCGTTATCAATCCCTTCTATATCTTTCCATGTTGCATATCCACCTTCTGCTGTAGTGAAATTTTTTACTGCATGGAAGGAAAAGTTTGAAAAATCTGCTATTGATCCTACTTTTTTCCCATTGTATTCTGCTCCCAAAGCATGGGCTGTATCTGCCATTACTATAATTCTATCGAAGGCTTTTTGTATCTGGTTGTTTGCTTTAAATAGATTTTTCTTTTCCTCTACAATTTCAAATATTTTGTCGTAATCACAAGGTACTCCTCCCAAGTCTACTGGGATAATTACCTTTGTATTTTCAGTAATAGCTTCTTTTAATTTTTCATAGTCCATTTCTAGTGTATCTTTTTGAGTATCTACTAAAACTAATTTTGCACCAACATGGTCTACTACTGAGGCTGTTGCTGTATAAGTATAGGCACTTGTTATTACTTCATCGCCCTTACCAACTCCCAAAACTCTAAGAGTCATTTCAGCAGCAGCTGTTTGGGAATTTAAACAAACTCCCTTGTTTGTTCCAGTAAATTGTAACAATTCTTCTTCTAATTTTTTTGTTTTTGGTCCTGTTGTTATCCAGCCTGATTTTAGGGCATTTACCACTTCATTTATTTCTTCATCGCTAATATCTGGTGGAGAAAATGGTATATTCATTTTTTTTGTCATTTTTTACTTTCCTTTCCTATAAACGTATCAATCAATGTATTAATTGTTTTTATAATATCCAATTCATCTATATTTTCTTGATTTATTACCTTACAAAGTTGTTGGAAAAATTCTTTTCTTGAAAATTCTAGTGGTCTTCCTACGGATATTCCTTTTATTTTTGTATCTGATAAAAGTTCTTCATCCATTAGTCTTTCTTCATATAATTTTTCTCCAGGTCTTAGTCCTGTGTAAATTATTGGCATATCTATATCTGGTTTGTAGCCTGATAGTTTTATTAATTGTCTTGCCAAATAATCTATTTTTACTGGCTCTCCCATATCAAGTACAAATATTTCTCCCCCACTTGCCATTGATCCTGCTTGTAAAACTAATTTTACTGCTTCTTTTATGGTCATAAAGTAACGAATTATTTCTGGATGAGTCACTGTTACAGGTCCACCAGATTTAATTTGTTCTTTGAATAGTGGAATTACAGAACCGTTTGATCCTAATACATTACCAAATCTTACTGCAACAAATTCTGTTTGAGGATTTTTTCCTTGCAATAATTCTTCTGGATTTATTTCTATGTTTCTATCTCCATCTTGTACATCAATTTTTGCAAGTTTCTCAAATTCTTTTTTATCTTTAATATCATTTATTCCTTGGATTATTTTCTCGCAAACTCTTTTTGTCGCTCCCATTATTGAAGTAGGATTTACTGCCTTATCTGTAGATATTAATACAAATCTTTTTGCATTATATATTAATGATAGAAGAGCAACTATATATGTTCCTCTTACATTATTTTTAATCGCTTCTACTGGGCTTGTTTCCATCAATGGAACGTGTTTGTGAGCTGCAGCGTGAAAAATTATATCTGGTTTATATGTTTCAAATACTTTTTTAACCCTAGAAAAATCTCTTACAGAACCGATTAATGTAATAAATTTCAAATCTTTATTGTTTCTTTTTAATTCTTGTTCAATTTCATAAGCGTTATTTTCGTAGATATCAAAAATTATCAAAAGTTTTGGACCGTATTGGGAAATTTGCCTACAAAGTTCTGATCCAATTGAACCACCACCACCAGTTACAAGAACTACCTTATCATTTAGATAATCGAATGTTTCATTTGAGAATATTTTTACAGGATCACGTCCTAATAAATCTTCAATTTGAACTTCTTTCATTCCAGACATAGAAATATTTCCAGAAACTAATTGATAAATACCAGGAAGTACTTTTACTTCGCATTTTGTATCATTGCAAATTTGTAAAATTTCTCTTCTTTGCTCATCTTCAGCTGAAGGAATTGCTACTAAAATTAAATCAATATCCTCTTTTTCTACCAATTCTTTTATAGAATTACGATCTCCATAAATAATTGTATCATCTATATATTGACCTTTTTTTCCAGGATTATCATCTATAAAAGCTACAACCTTAATCCCTGTATTATTTTGCCTATTTGACTTATTTATATCTTTTTTTATAGTTTGACCAGCAGAACCTGCCCCAACTATAATAGCTTTTTTGAATTCAGGATTTTTTTCTATAATATTATCCTTATTTTGATTGAACATTTTTTTTGAAAATCTTAAAGCCACAGTCAAAGTATATTGGATCAAAAATCCAAAAATAAAATATGAAACTGGCATTCTTTTAAAAAATACAGAAATTCCGAAAATATGAACTAATAATGATAAAATAACAGCTTGAGTT
>URRX01000092.1 GCA_900550345.1 uncultured Anaerococcus sp.
AATATATTTATATTTTTGAAAACTATCCCACAGACGTAAATTTATTTATATTGAGATATATGTAAGGAAGAAAACTAAAAAAATGGCAAACAAAAGTATAAGAGATTTAAGACGTAAAAAATTAAGAGAGAAAAAAAGAAAAAGAAGAAAAAATTTAATTAAAGTAGGATTTTGTGCCCTATTAATTTTAGGAGCCTTTAAGATAGATTTTAGTAAGAAAAATGATGATGTAAAAATAAAAAAAACTATAGAAAATAGGTATGCTCAAGCAAACAAAAAAGAAGATATAAAAGAAGAAACACCTGGAGCAACTCAAGTTGCCACTGCTATTGGATTTGAAGACCTTGTAATAAAGGATGATCAAAAAATTGATGATGATGGATACAGTGATGTCATGAAATCATATGTAAAATCATTGAAAAGTCAATATTGTTACCAAGAACCATCAGATTATTCTAAAACTTCTGTAAGTATAGGAAGTAATCAATACATAGAATATTATGGTACAGAAAATTCTTTTTCAAAAATCAAAATTAATGACGATTTTTATTATGTAAATAAATTTGGACTTAGAAAACTTAATGAAGATGAAAATATAAATGTTGTAAAAGGAATTATTTTTGTAAATAAAGAAAATCCTTTACCAAAAGATTTTAATCCAGGACTTGATTCAACAAGCAAAAAGGCCTTTGATACTATGTTAATTGATATGAATAGAGAAGGGCTTAATGTAAAGATTGCATCAGATTTTAGAAAAGGTCAAAGTGAAATAAATTTACAAGACCAAAACAATCCAGATGCTGACCAAGCTTTTACGGGTGAGCATCAAACTGGTACAAGTTTTGATTTTTTTACTGCTGATAATAAATACTCATATAAATTTGTAGATACAAATGAGTATAAGTGGCTAAAAGAAAATGCTTATAAATATGGTTTTATTGAAAGATATAAAAAAGAAAAAGAAAATATAACTGGAATAAAACACAGACCTTGGCATTTTAGATATGTTGGAGTTGAAACAGCAAAGCAAATGTATGAAAATGATCTTTGCCTAGAAGAATATTTGAAAATAAAATAATAAATAATAGCACAAGTGATAGCTTTATTTCTTGTGCTTATTTTTATTTTATAGAGCAAATTTTTAATATTTTATTTTTAAAATTGAAAGCTAATTTATTAAAGATATAATAAGACTTATAATTTATAAAGAGAGGTAATTATGGGACAAACAGCATTTATGTTGATGCTTGTAACTATTCTTTCCAAAGTTTTTGGATTTTTGAGAGAATCTGTTATGGCATATTATTATGGGGCAGGAGATATTGTAGCAATTTATGCAGTAGCAAATACTCTTCCTGTAGTAATAGCAAATTTTGTTGCATCGGGAATTATTTATGGATTTATTCCAATTTATACCAAAGCAAAAAATGAAGAAGGCGAAGAGGCAGCTGAAGAGTTTACATCAAATATTTTTAATATATTGATGATTTTCTCCATGGGAGCAGTAATTTTTGGTTTTATTTTTGCTGGGGCCTTTTGTAAATTATTTTCTCCTGATTTAAAAGGAGAGCTTTTACAAACAGCTATAATATTTACAAGAATTATAATGTTTGCAATTTTTGCATATCTTTATTCTGCTGTATTTAGGGGATATTTAAATTTAAAAGGAAACTTTTTTATTCCAGCAGTAACAGGCCTTATAATGAATGTAATTATAATAGCTTTTACTGTTTTAAGTGGTATGGCAAAAAATCCATATTTACTTGCAATAGGTTGCTTATTAGGTAATGTTTTACAATATATAATGTTTCCAAAAGCAAATAGGGATCATGGATATAGACATTCAAATAAAATCGACATTCATAATAAATATATAAAAGCTCTCGTAATGATTGCCATTCCTGTTATAGTTTCATCAGCTGCAGGAGAAATTTCTCTTACTGTAGATAATTCTATGGCATCATACTTTTTTGGAAATGCGTCAATTTCATTTTTGAGATATTCAAAAACACTTTTATCGCTAATAACAGGTGTTATTACAGTGTCAGTTACAACTTCAATATTTCCAACAATTTCACACTTAGGACAAAGTGGAGATTTTGAAAATATGAAAAGTCATTTAAATTCTGCCATAGTTTCAACAATGCTTTTAGTAATTCCAGCTACAATAGGAATGATGGCATTGGCAGTTCCAATTATAAAACTTGTTTACCAAAGGGGAGCCTTTGATAATAAATCAGTTGTTATTACTGCGTCAATGTTAATAGCTTATGCTCCTTTTGTAATCTTTCAATCATTTTCAGATGTAATTGATAAAGGATTTTATGCAGTAGGAGATTCAAAAACTCCTGTAATAATAGTTGTAATTCAACAGATAATAAATATTGTATTTAATTTTATTTTTATAAAGTTTTTTGATATTGAAGGTTTGGCTTTATCAACAACACTTTCTGCTGCGGCAGGTGCTTTGATGATGCTTGTGAAATTTAGGAAAAACTTTGGAAGAATTAATTTTAAATCTTCATTAAAATCATTAATAAAAATAACAATATTATCAATAATTATGGGACTAATAGCTTGGAGCATATATTCAAGTTTAAGTGTTAAAATGTCCTACCTACCAGCCTTATTTATTTCAATATTGATTGCAGGAATTTTCTATTTAGTAACAATATTATTGGCAAGAATACCAGAAGTAATGCAAATGGTAAATCATTTGTATCACAAGATAAAAAAGAAAAAATAAAAGGAAAAATGACCTAGTTTAAATACTAGGTCATTTTAGTTTGAAATTAAATTTTTCATATAAATTGAAACAATTTTTGAGAAATTTTCTAGATTCTTTATTCTACAAAAATCAGAACCATAAATTAATTTTGCATTTTCTATATCTTCATCTTCTCCAGTAAATACACCCAAAACTTGAACTCCATCGTTTTTTAATGATCTTATTTCTTTTGCAGTATCATCAACTGCTTTTTTGTCTATATATTGGTCTTTAATTTTTGCGTTTACTGTATTTATATTGTGTTTTTCATCGTTTGGGCGTCCGTCTGATAAAATTATTAAAATTTTTCTCACATTTTCATTCTTATCTTCACTAATCAACTTATGGATTGTCTTAAAGGCAAGGCCATCTCTGTTCGCACCTGATGCAAAAAAATCATAAATATTTTCATTTTTTCCCTTATCCTTAAAATCTCTATACATATTAAAAACTGTATAGTCTCTTAAAGTAGAAAAGGAAGAAACTCTTATTGGAATATTTACCTTATCCATGGCATTTGCAATTATAAAAGCTTGGTTTGCTACAAGATTTTGCCTTTTAATTTGACTAGCAGATCCATCAATCAATAAATCTAGTTGAAATTTTGGTTTTGGATCTTTGTTATTTGAAAAAAACACCTTGGATTCATTTAAAACTGGAGCTCTCCATACATTTATTGAATCTAAAAGCCCATAATTTTTTCTGTAAAGTTCATCTTCTTCGTGATTTGCCAAAGAATTTTCTATAGTTCTTGTAAGCTCATTTACAGCCCTGTTATTTATTGAAAGATTATTTTCAATATATTCTTTTGTTTTTGCCCTTTGTTTTTTTCTAACTTTTTGGTTAAATTTTGCATTTGGAGAATCGGTGTATTCGCCTTTTGTGAAATATAATTTTTTTGACTTATGAATTCCCTTGGCAAGTTCTTTTTCTAAGAATTCTTGTCGTTTTTTGCTTACAGAAAGTTTACCATAAAAATCCTCTATAAATGAATCTTCTCTTTTATCGGTTTCATCATCACTTTTTTCAAAGATAAAAATATCCTTGTTCATATCTTCTTTTTTTTCTTCAAAATAGATATAACCATTAAATTCTGCTGATTGGATTTGAAATTGGTCTTCTATATTTTTTTCAATATCTGAATCATCTAAATCTTCATGATCAAAATTTTTAGGTTTTTCTTCCTTTATCATTTGATCAAAAAGCTCATTGTATTGGTCAAATCTTTCAAATAGAAAATATTTTTTAAAAAGATTATTTAAATTTTCTATAATTTCACTTGATTTATAAGTATCAATCGAAAAAAGTTCAGCATAAAAATCTCTTACAAGCTTTGCCTCTGTTATAGGTTTATTAAAAATTTTTCCATAATAGGCTTTTTCTATTTGCTCATAGACATTATCAGTTTCTTTTTTGTATTGGTATTTGTCGAGAATTTTTTTCGCGTAAGATTTTCTTAAATCCTTAATTACAAGATTTTTCTTCTCTAATTTTCTGTATGATAAGTCTTCCAACAAAAGAAGGGTGATTGCCTTAAATTCTTCAAAAAAGGGGTTGTCTTTTTTTAAATATGAAAAAAATGAGGAAAATAAATCAAGTCTAAAATTTTTAAACTTGTATCCTTCAATTATATTTTTGTAATTTTTATCCATGGGATAGTAGGATTTTGGAAAAATTTTATAATTATCAGCAAAATCCCAAATTACATTCATAGCCCTTAACTTTTCAAAAGTATCAGTCATCAAATACACTCTCTTTTATTTCTTTTGGAAGTTTTGAATCAACGCTATCTCTTACAAGATCTCTTTCAAATTCATCAAAAGATTTATTAATTAGTCCCATTTCGATTGCATCATATGGGTTAAGGCCTATTTCCATAGTTTCTATGGCAGAAATAAGTCCCCTAAGGTCGACTGATTTTGTAGAAATTTCTGAATTTTCACTTTTTTCTTGGAGGGATTCAAAAATATCTATAAAAGTTTCTAAATATTTGTCCTTTAATTTTGGAAATTTATCTTTTAATAAATGTTTTAAATTTTCTCTTGTAATATTTGGCATATTTATAACCATAAATCTTGATGCAAGTGCCTCGTTTACTTCCCTTGTTCCAACGTATCCATAATTCATTGTTGCAATAAATCTTGTCTTATCATCAAGTTTTATTTTGTCATAGCCTGGAATATCAATAACACGTCTGTGATCTAAAGTTGCGTGGAGGACAGAAATCGCTTCGTTTTTTGCCATGTTTATTTCATCCAAAACTCCAAAGCCACCTTTTTTTGCACATTCATAAACAGGCCCTTTTCTAAAAACAACTTTTCCATCTTTGAAAGTATCAGCTCCAACCAAGGAATTGTAATCAGTATTTACGTGAAAAGAAATATCCCATGATGGACGGTTAAAAATATAGGAAAGATTTTGGGCCAAAACATTTTTGCCTGTAGCTTTTGGGCCAGAAAGTAAAATATTTTTACCAGATAAAATTGCAGTTATGGCTTTTTTTAAAACATCTTCACCATAATATTTAAACTCTGGTTTAATAATCCTATCCTTATCTTCATCTTCTATATCGTCATTTCTAAATTCTATAATTTTATTTATTAATTTTTCATCTAAATTTAATTCTTTTAAATAGTCTATCATAATTCACCTCAACTGATATTATACAACAAAAATTATATGAGGCTATTGACAAAGTCCATTTTAGGACTATAATATTTAAAAATAGAAAGGAAAAAAATGGAAAAAGATAAATCAT
>URRX01000093.1 GCA_900550345.1 uncultured Anaerococcus sp.
GGAAATTTAAATAACAATATGAAAAACAAAATATTTTATAAAAATTAAGATAAACAAAAATAATAAATTAAAAAAATAAATGGGTATAAATAAAAAAGAGATTAAAAGTTATAAAGGAGAATAAAATGAATATAAAAAACGTAACTGTTGCTGGCGGTGGAGTACTAGGTGCTCAAATAGCTTATATAACAGCATTTCATGGATATAATGTAACCATTTGGGGAAGAAGCGAAGGTTCTATTGAAAGAATTAAACCAAGAATTGAAAGATTACACAATATTTTTTCAAAGGAATTAGAAATAGCTCCTTCATATATAGGAGAGGAAAATCCAGATTATCCTAGATCATTTTTCAATGACAAAAGCGAAATTACTGAAGAAAAAATTGAAGAGTTAAAAAATGTAAATGACAAAATTTACAAAGATATGAAATACACTACTGATCTTGATGAGGCTTTTTCAAATGCAGATTTAGTTATCGAAGCAATTGCTGAAATTGTAGATGAGAAAAAAGCATTTTACGAAAAAATTTCATCTCACTTAAAAGAAGATACTATAGTAGTTTCAAATTCATCCACTCTTCTACCTTCACAATTTAGTGAATATACAAAAAGAGAAGATAAATTTTTAAACCTACACTTTGCAAATAACATTTGGAGACAAAATGTTGCAGAGGTAATGAAACATGATAAAACAAGCGAAGAATCTTTTGAAAGTGTGGTAGAATTTGCTAAATCAATTGGAATGTATCCAGCAATCCTTAAAAAAGAACAACCAGGATACATTTTAAATTCACTTTTAGTTCCACTACTAGATTCAGCTTTAATGCTTTATGGAGCAGATATTGCTGAACCAAAAGATATAGATATGGATTGGAAGATAGGAACAGGAGCACCAAAAGGTCCTTTTGAAATAATAGATATAGTTGGAATTACAACAGTAATAAATATAACAAAAGCAAGTCCAAAAGCAAAAGATCCAAGCTCACCATTAGCAAAAGCTGTTAAAAAACTAGAAGAAAGAGCCGAAAAAGGTCTTAAAGGAGTAGAATCTGGCGAAGGATTTTACAAATATAAATAAAAATAAGTAAAAATTCTCTTAACCTATACTTTAATTTCTAGGTTAAGAGAATTTATTTTTATAAATATTTTATACTTGACTAATTTAGTCAGGATTGTATAATTAGTTTTGTAATATTAATGACGTAAAAAAGAAGAGAACATAAAAAACACTTATTACAGAGAAAGTCTAGAAAGCTGAGATAGACTATAAGATATTTATGTTTATGCATCTTTGAGTCTTATTGGCGAAAAAAGTAGTCAATAACAGGTGCGCCTGTTATAGCGCTAGGAGTTGTTAGACTCCGATTAAAGTAATAACTTAATTTTTTAAGTTAAACTTTATTTAATGAGGCTTTTTATTTAAAAATAAAAAGTGAATAAAGGTGGAAACACGGTAACTCGTCCTTTTTGAGGGACGGGATTTTTTTTACTCATTTTTATTATCTCAAAAACGAAAGGAGATAAAAATATGATTAACAAAGAAGAACTTAGTATTAGCACAAAAGATATCAAAAAAAAGGCAAAAGAAAACCTAGCTTATGGTAAGGCTATTAGAAATTATTTACACACTTACCCAGAACAATCTAACAAAGAATACAAAACAAGTAGATTTTTACAAAATGAATTAAAAAAAAATGGAATATAAAATCATAAAAATTCCAAATAAAAATTCATTTCTTGCCCTACTTGATAGTGGAAAATTTGGAAAAACTGTTGGCTTTAGAAGTGATATGGATGCTCTAAAAATTTTAGAAGATTCTAATAATCTAAGCCAAAAAAGAGAGGTTGTTTCAAAAAATAAGGGTCTAATGCATGCTTGCGGTCACGATGTACACATGGCCATTGCCTTAACTTCTGCAAAAATTCTTAAAGATTATAAGGATATTTTAAAAGGAAAAATTTACTTTATATTCGAACAAGCTGAAGAAACTTGCCAAGGTGTAGGAGATGTAATATCTTTTATAAAAGATAAAAACATAAGCTTTGATGCAATTTACGGCAATCATGTCGATCCAAGTCTTGATATTGAAAAATTTTCTATAAATGATGGGATAATCCAAGCAGGAAGCATGGGATTTGATGTTTATATTTATGGAAAAGGTGGACATGGTTCAAGACCTGACCTTTCCAAATCACCAATTCAAGCCTTAGTTAAAATTATTGATAATCTAGAAAGTCTATGGCTATCAGAATTTGATCCTAGAGATAATATTTCCCTATCAATTGGATCAATAAATGCTGGTTCAGCTCCAAATATTATTGCTGACAAGGCAAACTTTAAGGGGACTGCCAGATTTATAAAAGATGAAACAGGAGAAAAAGCCCTCGATCTTTTTAAAAATATTGTAGAAAATACCGCAAAACTATATTCTTCTAAGGTTAATTTTAACGATTATACAAAAATCGTAACCTATCCTACAATTAATGATGAAAACTCGCAAAGCTTTCTAGAAATGTAGCAAATAGTTTATTTGAAAATTCCATTGTAGATAAAAAAATGTCTTTTGGATCTGAAACATTTTCAGCCTATTCAAATATAGCACCCTCAATATTTGTAGAGCTTCGCATAAAAAACAAAAAATATGGATCAGGATCAAATATTCACACCAAAAATTTTGACCTTGACCCTAATGTAATCTACTACGCATCATCACTTTTAAGCACTTTCGCTTTTGAAATTTTAACAAAATAATAAAGGAGTATATATGAAATTTTTAACATTATTTATAGGTCTTATACTTTTCTACCTATTAGGACTTATGAAAAAGAAGGGAATATCCTTTGGAATGAGGGTGATTTCCGGATCAATTTTAGGAATAATTCTTGGATTTTTCTTTAAAGAAAGTACAGAATATATAGGAGTTTTTGGTAGAATTTATGCAAATTTGCTATTTTCTATGGTTATACCTCTCTTACTTGAATCAGTAATAAAAATCGTGATATCAACAGAAAATTTAGCAAATCTTAGATCAATGGGACTAAAGACAATTGGAGTTTTGAGCCTTCACAATGTCCTAGGTTCATCAATAGGACTTATACTTGCTGTAATATTTAAAATAGGAAAAGACGCTAATATTCCTATAACAAAATCAAGCGAAGTAAAAGAAGTTCCAGGATTTGCAGATGCTTTTGTAAACTTCTTTCCAAAAAATATAGTCCTAGACGCATCAGAAGGATCTGTAATCCCAATAATAGTATTTGCAGTTCTAATTGGACTTGCTATTCTTCAACTAATAGAAAGAGGAAAAGAAAAAGAAGTTAAACCCTTTGTGGATTTTATAGAATCTTTTTCTGAAATAATATTTAGACTAATAGGATTTATAACAGACTTTACCCCTTATGCTGTATTATCTTTATTAGCAAATTCAATAGGAAATATAGACTACACAGCAGTTAAACCACTTTTATTCATTCTAATATTAACCTACGTGGCATCAGTATTCCATTCATATATAACAACAGGAGCTCTATTAGCAATACTTGCAAAACTTAACCCATTTAAATTTTTCAAGAAAAATTGGCCGGTTCAAGCAATAGGATTTACAACCCAATCATCAGTTGGTTCAATTGCCGCAAACATTGAAAACCTAACAGAAAATATGGGAGTAAGTCAAAAAATAGCTTCCTTCGTTGCACCAATGGGAGCAACAATGGGAATGCCAGGATGTGCAGGATTTTGGCCAGTAATGTCAGCCCTATTAACAGCAAACGTACTTGGAATAAACTATAAAATATCAGATTATATAATGCTAATATTTGTAGCCTTATTAGTTTCACTTGGAACAGTAGGAGTACCGGGAACAGCAACAATAACAACAACAGCAGTTTTTGCTGCAATGGGACTTCCAGTAGAAATGGTAGTAATCCTATCACCAATCTCATCACTTGCAGATATGGGAAGAACAGCAACAAATGTAACAGCAGCTGCATCATCAGCCTTGATAGTTGCTGCAAATGAAAAAGAAATAGACAGAGACACTTACAACAAATAAAATAAATAATTTAAAAATAAAAACTCGATAAGCTACATTGAACTGAACCCTAAATATTACAAATAAATCTATTTATAATAAATAAAAGCAAGCCTTAGAAAATAAATTATAATATCTAGGGCTAGTTTTAATAAAAAATCAATCAATTTTCAAATATATCTAGTTAAAATAAAATATTAACTCAATTATATTCGTTTTTAAATTAAGGTTTTAAATAAGCTAAAAATTTAATATGAAATCGGCTGCAAATTTTCATGAAAATTTAACAGTTTATTAAAGTTGTGTAAAATTGAGACAAGCTCCATTCCTATGGGAATGAATAAACATTGATACATAAAAAATGTATCAACCCATACCCTTTAATCAGGATTTAGGTTGGTACACAAAAATATTTACATACACCTATTTACAGACACAGTTTATATTCTATCTATCATCAATAGAAATTGGATCCAAAAAGAATAGTAAGTTATCTTCATTAAATATACCAACCTTAGCTTTAACTCTAACATTCTTACCCATACTAATTCCCTCAGAAGTTAAACCCATATCATATCTATTTACATTATCAAATTTAAAAGATGGACCTCTTTGAATATCAGGGTCATAATCTCCTCCACCAATCAACACATCATATCGAGTGTTATAAACTTTACCACTATTAGTAATATGATTTTCTACATAAGTTATGCAACCATCAAATTCAATAATCCTATCTCGATATTTTTCAGCAAAGACTTTTATTGAAGGGTCTGCTTCATCCTTCAATAGCAACAAATTTTTTAAATCATCACAATTTTTGACCGTTAAAATCTCTTTATCAATATTAGGCTTTTCCTCTTCAACTTTTTTTGCAACTGGTTCTTTCTTTTCAACGGATTCCGTTTTATTATCTATAGATGCATTGCTATTACTTTTATCATTATTTTCTTCTTCATAATTCTCTTTTTCAATTTCTATTCTATCACTATGATTTGATATTAAAAATTGGAATTTTTCACTATCACTGACGTAAAAATCGTCCTCACCCTTGATTTTTTCATCTTCACAATTAACTATCTTTAAATTATGATTATTTTCTTCAAGTTCTAAAGTATATTCTTCTACATCACCATTTTTAATGGTACCTTGCTCAACTCCATCAATAAACACTTTGACATCATATTTACTAAAAATTATGTTCTCTGTACTTTTCACCTTAATAATTACTTGATATTTTGGTTTAATATTAGATTCATCACTTATATCACTATCTACTTCTGAATTTTTACATGACACTAGGATAAAATTAAATATAAAAATAAAAATCAAAGCAAATTTTAGTCCTTTAAATTTTCTTTCCATAGAATCCTCTTATATT
>URRX01000094.1 GCA_900550345.1 uncultured Anaerococcus sp.
CCATATCCTGTAGGATTTTCTATTTTTGTAGACATAACAGTAAGATTATTATCATTTTCTTTATGAAATTTAATAAATTCCTCTAAAGATTTTTTTGTTATAAGTGGAATATCACCGTTTAAAATAAGACAATCATCATTATCTTCAATTAAATCTATTGCCATACTTACTGCATAAGCTGTACCATATGGAAAATCATCCCCAATTTTTTGTTCTTTTATTTCAAGTTTGGGAAATTTTTCTTCTAATAAACTTTTATTTTTTCCACCAATTATTATAGTTTTAGAATTTTCAAATGAACAAGCATCAACTATATATGTGATAAGTTCTCTATTTAAAATTTTAGTCATAACTTTAGAGGTATTAGATTTCATCCTAGTACCTTCTCCAGCTGCAAGTATTATATTTTTTAACATCTATACTCCTTATTCTGGTGCAACTTCTAGTGCAAGAGTCATCATTTGAGTATATGCACTTTGCCTATCTTCTGCACTATCTGCTTCATTTGAAACTAAGGAATCACTAATTGTAAAAACTCCTAATGCTTTTTTTCCGTATTTTCTAGCCACTGTAAATAGTCCATATGATTCCATTTCTACACATAAGACTCCATATTTTTGTAAGTTTTCAAAAACTTTTGGTTCCATCTCATTATAAAATTGATCTGAAGAATGTACTTGACCACAATGAGTAGTATATCCTAAATCTTGACTTTTATTGTAAGCCTCTAATAGTAGCTTGAAATCAGGTGTAGGTGAAAAATTAATATTTCCAAATAAATTATCATTAATTGAAGATTCACTACATGCACTTGTTGCAAGAACTATATCGTGTAATTTAATATTTTCTTGCATACTTCCAGCACTTCCAATTCTTATTATTGTATCAACATCATAGAAATTAAATAATTCATTGAAATATATCATTGATGATGGAATTCCCATTCCACTACCCATAACTGATACTCTTTTACCTTTATAGTATCCAGTATATCCATACATTCCTCTAGTTTCAGTAAATTGAGTTACATCATCTAGGAAATTTTCTGCTATATATTTAGCTCTTAGAGGATCTCCTGGCATCAAAACAGTATTTGCAATTTCATCTTTACTTTTTGCTGAAATATGTGGTGTTGGTATTGTCATAATCACTCCTTATTAAATATTTCTAATAATATGATATCACTTTTTAATTTTTTTTAAAAATAAAAAGGCAAGTAAAAACTTGCCTATAAATCTAATTAAATTTTTGTAAATATTTTCTAGAAATTTCTTCTTTGCTAAAACCTAATTCTTCTTTTACGTCTTTAAAGTTTCCAGAAATTCCAAATCTATCAATAGAAATATTTAACCCATTATCTCCTGTAAATTCGAACCATCCAAATGATGTAGCCATTTCTATAGATACTCTATTTGTAATTTCTTTTGGAAGAATTTTTTGTTTATAATCATCGTCTTGCATTCTAAATAATTCCATTGAAGGCATAGAAACAACTCTAACATCTATGTTAGATTTTTTCAATTCTTTTTTTGTTTCTAAAGCTAGTTCAACCTCACTACCTGTTGCAATTATAATACCATCTGGTGTTTCTTTATCAGAATCAGATATTATATATGCTCCTTTAGAAATATCTTTCAAATCTTTTGTTCCTTCAAGATTTTTAACATTTTGACGTGTAAGAGCAATTACTACTGGTGAATCTTTACTTTCTAAAGCAATTTTCCAAGAAAGTCTAACCTCGTTAGCATCAGCTGGTCTTAACATAATTGCATTTGGAATTGATCTAATCATAGATAATTGTTCTATTGGTTGATGTGTTGGTCCATCTTCTCCAACTGCAACTGAATCATGTGTAAATACATATGTTACAGGAATATGTGAAAGGGCAGAAATTCTAAGTCCAGCTTTCAAATAATCTGAGAATACAAAAAATGTAGATACATGATGGAATGTGCCACCGTGTGCAACTATTGCATTTGCAATAACGCTCATTGCAAATTCTCTTACACCATACCAAACATTTCTTCCTTCAGGATTTTTATCTGAAAATCTTTCACTATCTTTTATATTTGTCTTATTTGAAGAGAATAAATCTGCACTTCCACCCCAGAAATTTTTAGTAACTTTAGCTAAATCTTGAATTATTTCTCCTCCTGAAGCACGAGTAGCTAAGCTATCATTTTCTGGTGAGTATTTTTTAACTTGGTCAATCCAATTTTCAGGTAATTTTCTTTCAAATCCACTTATATATTCTTTGTATTCTTCAGGATATTTTTCTTTGTACTCATTTAATAAATTTTCCCAATCAGAATAAGCTTTCTCACCATTTTTGATTATATTTTCTTTAAAAATATCGTATACATCATCTGAAATTTGGAAATCTTCATCTTGCCAATTATAAGCTTTCTTAACATCTGCAAAATCTTCTTGTCCAATTGGTGCACCATGAACCTTATTTGTACCTTGGTTTTTAGAACCAAATCCTATAATAGTTTTTACTTCTATAAATGTAGGTCCATTTGTATTTTCTTTTGCATTTTCTATTGCCTTATAAATTTCTTCAAGATTATTACCATCAGAAACTTTTGTATAATTCCAATTTTGAGCTTTAACTCTTTGTTCAATATTTTCAGAAAATGATGTATTTAGATTTCCATCAAGACAAATATCGTTTGAATCATGAAGAACTATTAATTTATTTAAATTTAAATGACCAGCTAGTGACATTGCTTCATATGAAATTCCTTCCATAAGATCTCCATCACCACATATTGCATAAGTATAATGATCAACAATTTTATAATTTTCTTTATTATACATAGCAGCAAGGTGTTTTTCAGCCATAGCGAAACCAACTGCATTAGCAATTCCTTGTCCTAATGGTCCGGTTGTTACTTCAATACCATCAGTATGTTTTCTTTCAGGATGTCCTGGAGTTTTAGAACCAATTTGTCTAAAGTTTTTTAAGTCTTCTATACTTAAATCATATCCAGATAAATGTAATAGAGAATATAGCATTGCAGAACCATGACCTGCAGATAAAACAAATCTATCTCTATTATGCCAATTACTCCTTTTTGGATTTACATTCATTATTTTGTTCCACAATACATAAGCCATAGGACTTGCACCCATAGGTAGACCTGGATGGCCACTATTTGCTTTTTCTATTTGTGAAATTGATAAACATCTTATGGCATTAACAGCCTTCTTTTCTATATCGTTAAACATTAATTTTTCTCCTCTATTTCTGTAATTTTTTCTATTCTATTACTGTGTCTTCCACCTTCAAATTTTGTATTAGCGAAAACTTCTACTATCATTTTTGCAACTTCTGATCCAATAACTCTTGAACCAAAACATAAAACGTTACAATTATTGTGAGCTCTAGACATTTTTGCTGAATATACATCAGAAACACAAGCCGCTCTTATTCCTTTAAATTTATTTGCAGCAAGACTCATTCCTAATCCTGTTCCACAAATTAAAATTGCAAAGTCGGCTTCATTAGATAAAACTTTTTCACAAGCACTTTTAGCAAAATCTGGATAATCACATGAATCTTTTGTATATGTTCCAACTTTTTCAACTTCGTGACCAAGCTCTAAAAGTTTTTCTTCAACACTATCAACAAGATCTATTCCACCATGATCATTACCTATTATATATTTCATTAATAACCTCTCTAACTATTGTTTATAAATAAAGATTATCATTTTAAACTATCAATGTCAATTTTAGAAATACTATATTTTAATTTTAAATTAATTGTTTCAATGGTTATACTACTTTTATTATGGTATAATATTTTATTGATATAAACTTTAGTTAAAAAGGAGAATAAATGTTTGAATTTAATTTAAATGATCATAAATATAAAAACATACACATGATAGGAATTGGAGGAATATCAATGAGTGGTATAGCAATCCTATTAAGTAATAATGGTTATAATGTTACAGGTTCTGATTTGTCAATTTCTGAAACTAGTAAACATTTAGATAAAAATGGAATAAATTATGTAATCGGTCAAAGAAAAGAAAACATAAAGAATACTGATTTAGTTATATATACAGACGCTATTTCTGATGATAATGAAGAATTAATAGCTGCAAGATCTTTAGATGTGCCTGTTGTAACAAGGGGAGTTTTCTTGGGCGGTTTAATGAAAAATTACAAAAATTCTATCGCAGTATCAGGATCTCACGGTAAAAGTACAACAACAAGTATGATTTCTAAAATTTTAATGAATTCTACCAAAAACCCTACTATTTTATTGGGTGGAGATTTAGATGAAATTGAAGGTAATGTTCATGTAGGAGATAAGGAAATACTTGTAACTGAAGCTTGTGAATATAAGGGAAATATTAGATATTATTATCCTTCTATCGGAATAATTTTAAATATAGATGAAGATCACCTTGATTACTATAAGGATTTAAATGACATAGTAGAAACTTTCAAAAATTATTTAAAAAATCAAGATGAAAATTCAAAAACTATTTTAAATTTAAATGAAGAAAATAATAAGCTTGTTATAGACTCTGTTCAAGGAGAACTTATCACTTATGGACAAGAAAATCCAGACGCAGATTATAACGCAACAAACATAACTTTCAATAAAGATGGGAAACCAAGATTTGATTTAATTATGAAAGATGGTAGTATTGAACATTTTGAATTGTCAATATTAGGACGACACAATATTAATAATGCATGTGCAGCAATAATTTCTACTTTAGAAAGTGGAGTTGATATTAAGACTATAAAAAATTGCATACAATCTTATAAGGGATTAGAAAGAAGAATGCAATTAATGGGTAATGTTGATGGATGTAATATTATTTTAGATTATGGTCATCATCCTTCAGAAATTCAAGTTAATTTAAGTGCTCTTTCTGAACATACTAAAGGAAATTTGATATGTGTATGGCAACCACATACTTATACTAGAACCAAAAGATTATTTAATGAATTTGTAAACTGTTTTGATGATGCAGATGAAGTAGTAATTACTGATATTTTTGCAGCAAGAGAGCCTTTTGATCCAAGTATTTCAAGTAAGGATGTTGTTGATGCCTTAATTAAGAATGGAAAAAAAGCTAAATATTTAGCTACTTTTGATCAAGTAAAAGATTATATTCTCTCTGATATAAAAACAGATGATCAAGTAATAGTAACTGGTAGTGGAGATTCTGATAAATTAGCAAAAATGATTGCGGGAATCAAAGAATAAAAAATAGCAAGATAAGCTTAAGTTTTGACCTGAACCCCAAAATCCGGAATACGGATGGAGGGGTTTTTTGTATGCCAAAA
>URRX01000095.1 GCA_900550345.1 uncultured Anaerococcus sp.
AAGTAATTCTTCAATTTCATGATACTTATCAAAATTTTTAGCTTCTATTTCTAGTTTATTTTTATCTTTATTTTTATATTCCCATTCTCTTTGAATTATTTCCAAGTCATCATCAACTTTTGAAAGTTTTTTTAATGATTCTTCTCTTCTATATTTATGAGTTGCAATTCCACTTGCTTCTTCAAAAATATTTCTTCTTTCTTGGTTAGAAGAATTCAATATTTCATCAATTCTACCTTGACCAATTACAGAATAACCTTCCTTACCAATTCCAGTATCCAAAAATAATTCTTTTACATCTTTAAGCCTTACTCTTTTTCCATTAAGTCTATATTCATTGTCACCATTTCTATAAATTCTTCTAGAAATTTTTACCAAATCATAATCGCTTGATAAGGCCCTATCTTTGTTATCAAAAGATAAATTTACTTCTGCCATATTCATAGGTTTTTTCCCATCAGAACCTTGGAAGATAACATCATCCATCTTTTTTCCTCTCAAAGATTTTACTGATTGTTCTCCCAAAACCCATTTTATTGCATCCGCTATATTAGATTTTCCAGACCCATTTGGTCCTACTACAGCAGTTATTTGATTATCAAATTTTATTTTTGTTCTTTCAGCAAAGGACTTAAATCCCTTAAGTTCTACACTTTCTAATCTAATATAAATCACCACCGTAAGTTTTTTCTACAAATTTTTTTATAAATCCATCAATATCATAAGGAATTTTTTTATATTTATATTCAATAAATTCTTCATTATTATTTTCAAAATTTATTTTTAAGCCATAATTTCTATAAAAATAATCTTTATTTAATTTTTTATTTCCAGAAATTATAGAAATTTCTCTATTTGGTACATGGATTTTGATATTTTCTTTAAAGTCAAATTTTTTGATCAGTTCTTCCAAATAAATTTTGTGTATATTTGATTCTACTAATTGTCTTATTGATGGATGAAAAGGTCCAGCTACAACATCTTCTTTATCATTTATATTTTCTGTTGGCTGAAGACCTATTCTTATAACTGGTATATTTTTGTAAGAATAAATCATGTAAAGTTTACTAGAAATATCAATAGCCTCATCTAAAGTCAACGGCTTATATAAATTTTCTTTATATAGTTTTTCAAGTTTTGTGTCTTTTATAACTAAAGTCGGGTAAATTCTCACCATATCAGGATTCATGTTTATTGATTCTAGTCCTGTTTTTATAGATGAATCGTAAGAATCCCTGTAAAGTCCAGGCATAATTTGATGGCCTAATTTAAAGTTATATTCTTTTATCAATTTACTTGCTCTTATCGAATCTTCCCTGCTATGGCCTCTCTCATTCGCTTTTAATATTTCATTATCAAGAGACTGAATTCCAAGCTCAATTACATCAACCTCATATTTTTTTAAAATATCAAGAATAGAATTATTTATATAATCAGGCCTTGTAGATAATCTGATTCTATCAATAATTCCCTTCTTCTTATAAGCTAAAGCAATTTCAAGATAAGAAATCATGACATCTGTTTCAAGACCTGTAAATGATCCACCAAAAAATGCAATTTCTTTAGGATTATCATTATTTGGAAAATAGGATAAATATTGGTCGATTTGCTTTATTGTATTTTCTTTATTTATACTATCTTTATAATTTGTTATTTTTACTTGATTGCAAAAAGCGCAGTCATGTGGACAACCTAAAAATGGTATAAAGATTGGTATTATATATTCTTTTTTACTCATGATTTAACTTCTTATAAGCCTTCATTGCTGCCATTTGTTCAGCTTCTTTTTTATTTTTTCCTTTTCCTGTGCTTAATTTTTTGTTTTTAGCATAAACATCCATATAAAATGTCTTGTTATGTTCTGGACCTTCTTCTTTTGAAAGTTTATACTTCAAAATTGTTCTATTTGTCCTATTAAATAATTCTTGTAACTTTGTTTTGTAATCTATAAAAAGTAGGTCATTATCTAAAAGTTCCTTAACAGTTTCATAATAATTTTCCATCAAAAACTTTTTTAAAAAATCATAACCTGCATCAAGATAAATCGCAGCACAAAAAGCCTCAAATGTATCGGCCTTTACTGATTTTTTTTCTCTTCCATTATGACTTATTTCACCTTTTCCAAATAGTAAATAAGATGAAAGATTAAATTTCTCACTAGCCTTTGAAAATGATGATGTACAAACAATTCTTGACCTAATTTTCGTAAGTTTTCCTTCTGGATATGACTTATGATTTTTATATAATTCTTCACTAACCACCAAGTCCAAAATACTATCTCCTAGAAATTCTAACCTTTCATTTGATGATCTTTTTTTATCTTTACTTTCATTTATATATGAAGAATGAGTAAGGGCTACATCAATCAAATTTTTATTTTTAAAGTTGTAGCCAATACTTTCTTCAAGTTTTTTTAACTCTTCTTGTCTATCTTTACTTATAGTCATTAATTTTTGCTCTCTATCAAGGATACTACATCTGAAAATTTTTCGATTTCATCTAACTCATCATCAGAAAATTCTATATCATATTTATCTTCAATAGCCATAATAAAATCTAACATGTCAATTGAATCTATATCATAATCTGAAATTTCCTTATCAAAATCTACTTCCTCTACGTCAATATCTAAATTTTCCTTAACTAATTCTATTAATTCATCTCTTATCATTTTAATTCTCCTTTTATTTTTTCTATTGTATCTGTATTTATATAATCTATTAAACCAAGAATTGCTGAGGCAAATGCTTTTTCATTTGAATTACCATGAGCCTTATAAACATATTGGTTTACTCCCAAAAGTGGTGCTCCACCAATACCATCAGAATTATACTTTGATAAATTTTCTTTTAGGCTATCTTTAATTAATGCTCCACCAATTTTTGTTTTAAATGATTTATAAATAGCATCTTTTATTTCTTTACTAAATAGACTTATTACACCTTCTGCCGTTTTTATAGCAATATTTCCATCAAATCCATCGGCTATAATTATATTAGTTTTTCCTGTAAATAAATCTCTAGCTTCAATATTTCCAACAAAATTAATATTAGATTCATTTAATAATTTATAAGTTTCTTTACTTAGTTTATTTCCCTTATGCTCTTCAACTCCTACATTTAATAAAGATACTGAAGGGTTTTCAATATTCAATACATTTTTTGCAAAAACATGTCCCATAATAGCAAATTCTTTTAAAAATTCTGCCTTACAATCCATATTTGCACCAGTATCTAATAAAAGAGTGTTATTTTCAAAAGTTGGAAGACTTGTAGCAATACAAGCTCTTTTTATTCCTTCTATTCTTCCAGAAATAAAAAGTCCACTTGCAAGAATTGCTCCAGTAGAACCACAAGAAACTAGTCCATCATAACCGTCTTCATTTAATTTATTAAATCCTTTAACAAGACTTGATTCTTTTTTCTTTCTAATTGCCCTTACTGGGTCTTCATTATTTTCTATTTTTTCATTTGCATCAATTATTTCGTAGGATTTTATTCTACCATCAATTATTTTTTCTATTTTTTCTTTTTCACCAGAAAAGCATGGTATAAATTCTTTAGTTTTTAAAGCTTCTATTGCCCCTTCTATAGGAATTTTTATACCATCATCAGCTCCAAAAGTATCTATAATTATTTTCATAATTTCCCCTTATTTTAGATAATAAAAAAAGATAGTGTTACCACTATCTTAATTTAACTCAAGAACTTCTTTGCCTTTATGATAACCACAGCTTGGACAAACTCTATGTGGTAACATTGGTTCATGACAATTTGGACACTCTACATAAGATGATTTATTTAATCTGTAAGCTGAAGCTCTTCTTTTATTTTTTCTTGTTTTTGATGTTCTTCTCTTAGGTACTGCCATTCTAACACCTCCTAGTTATGAGTTTTAGCAATCTTAAACATTATATAAGTAAATGTTAAAATTGTCAAGTTAAACTAGTTTTTTAGTGTCTCTTGCAATCATCAATTCTTCGTTAGTTGCTATAACAAATACCTTAACTTTAGAATCATCTGTAGAAACTAAATGACATCCACCACGAACATTATTTTTTTCTGGATCAATTTTAATTCCAAATTGTTCGAAGCCATTCATTATATCTTCTCTCATTGTTATAGAGTTTTCTCCAATTCCACCTGTAAATACTATAGCTTCTACATTTCCAACTTCTGCCATGTATCCAGCTATATATCTTTTTGCTCTGTTAGCAAACATTTTAAGTGCAATATCTGCTCTCTCATTTCCGTCTTTTGCAGCATCTTCTAGATCTCTAAAGTCTGATGAAACTCCTGAAACTCCCAATACTCCAGATTCTTTATTTAAAACATTATCCATTTTTTTAGTATCATAACCGTATTCATTCATTAAAAATGTAATAACTGTTGGATCTAAATCACCACTTCTTGTACCCATTACAAGTCCTTCAAGTGGAGTAAGTCCCATTGTTGTATCAAATGATTTTCCATTTTTAACAGCACAGATTGATGATCCATTTCCTAAATGGCAAGAAATCATATTTAAATCTTTTTGATCTTTTTCTAAAACCTCTGCAGTTTTTTGTGTTATAAAATCATGGCTTGTTCCGTGGAAACCATATTTTCTAACTGCTTGATCTTCATAATATTTATAATCAATTCCATAAAGGAAGTTTTCTTCTGGCATTGATTGATGGAATGCTGTATCAAATACCGCAACATTTTTTACATTTGGAAGAAGTTTTTCACAAGCTTCTAGACCCATCATATTTGCTGGATTGTGTAATGGTGCAAATTTAGAATATTCTTTTACAGCTTCTTTAACTTCGTCATCAATTACAACTGATTTTGTAATTTTTTCTCCACCATGAACAAATCTGTGACCTACTGCGTCTATTTCTGATAAATCTGCTATAACCCCATTTTCTTTATCAGTTATTGCATCAAAAACATGTTTTACAGCTTCAGTATGGTCTTTCATATCTTCTTCAATTATATATTCGTCGTCACCTTTTTCTTGTTTAAGCTTTGATCCATCAATTCCGATTCTTTCTACAAGACCTTTTACTAAAACTTCTTCATTATCCATATCAAATAATTGATATTTTAAAGATGAAGATCCACAGTTGATAACTAATATTTTCATTTATTCCTCCATTAAAATACTTTTTTAGATTTAATTTTTATATATTTCGGATTTTCTATATCATTAATATAATTTAGTGATTTATACTTATCATAAGAATATTTTACTAAATTATTAT
>URRX01000096.1 GCA_900550345.1 uncultured Anaerococcus sp.
GAATAAATAAAAATGTAGAAATACTTCTTGCATATGGGGATAAAATAAAAGAAATTCTAAAAGATTTAGATAAAATAAAGACCCAAGAAGAAAGAGCAATATTTATTCAAGAAAAAACAAGAAAAATAACAGAAGAGATTAGAGAAATATCAGACAAATTAGAAAATGAAATATCAAGAGAGAATTATTCTATGCCTAGGTATGTTGATATGTTGAAATCTTTATAAATTTTTAAAAAAATTTAGAAGCTTGAAATATAGCTTCTTTTTCTTTTATATAAATTTTTTATTCATTTATCAAATAATTATTTTAGTTTAATTCTTCGTTAACAAGGGGACAAATTAGGGGACTTCCGATTGTCCCCACAATTTTTCCCCTTAAACCCCTTTTAACGAACCCCCTTAACCGGCCCTTGCAGGGAGCAAAATCAGAAAGAAACTTACGTTTCTTTCATTTTTTAATTTGATTAGCCAAATTTAATAAAAATATATACCCAAAATAAATAAATTCTAAGTTCATTAAAAGAGAAAAAATAAACTCACTAACGTTCAAACAATTTTTTCTCTAATAATTCACTTGAATTTATAGTTATTTTTAAAAATCTGAAAGAAGCGCAAGCTTCTTACAAAACTAGCTCCATGCAATGGTCGGTTGTAGGGGGGTAAAAAAGTGGGGGTTTTGGGGATATAATTATTGAAATTGTGCCAGTGGTACAATTTCAATAATTATACCGCGGAGTTTATTCGTAGTTTTATTTTAAAATTATTTTTTTGTTTATTATTTTTTAAAATTTAAAAATTAAGTTAGCGTGGAAAAAGGGGGAGAATCGAAACTCCCCCCCCATTTCCTCCGCCCTAACATTACGAAGGATTAAAAATCAATTGTAATTTAGTATATTATAAAAAATTTTGTAAGCATATTTTAAAAGTCTTTTAAATATTTCTACAGAAATATATTAAGTCCTAAGTCAGCTGATAATATTTTTAATAAATTTTTTCCAATTACTGAATTTCCTGATTTGTCTAATCTAGGTGAATACACACAAATTCCACATTTATTTGGAACAACTCCCAAGATTCCTCCGCCTACTCCAGATTTTGATGGAATTCCTACTTTCATCAAATATTCTCCACTACTTTCATACATTCCACATGATGCCATTTGGGCGATTGTCATTTGGACTATGTTTTGTGGAACAATTAGATTTGATGAATAAATATCAAATCCTTCATTTGCAAGTATTGCTCCAAATTTTGCAAGAGATTCTACATTTGTACCAATTGAGCAAATTCTTACATATAAATCCAAAACTTCATCAGCGTTTTGGTCAAAAATATTTTTGCTTTTTAAATAATAAGAAATAGCTCTGTTTCTATCTGTTGTAGAAATTTCTGACTCATATATATCTTTCATAAATCTAAATTCAGAATCGTTGCTCATTTGACTAATTAGCTCCATTACCCTCTTAAATTTTTCTTCTTTATTTTTTCCATGAATCATGGAGGTTGTTGTTATTGCTCCTGCATTTATAAAAGGATTTGCAGCTCTTTGGTCAATTGGAATTAAGGAATTAAATTCATATTTTGTTGGCTCTGTTCCAACTTTTGAAAAAACTTCTTCAATAGTATTATCCTTTAGTGCCATCATAAGAGTAAAAACTTTTGAAATTGATTGAACTGAAAATATTTTTTTGCTTTCTCCAAAATTATAAATATCTCCACTTGTTGTAACAATTGAAAGTGCAAAAGAATCTTCGTCTACATTTTTAAGTTCTGGTATATAAGAGGCAACTTCTCCAATGCCTTCGTATCTTTTAGCCTTTTGTATACATTCTTCAATTTTTATTTCTATATCTTCTCTTTTCATAAACATAATAATCACCTACTTATAATTTTCTATAAAATATTTACCCTATTTGATATAATAATAATTAATTAAAGAAATTAAAAAGGAGTTTTTTATGCTTATTTTAGATATTTTAAATGAAGATAAGTGGCTTGATGATTATAAATTTTTCAAAGATTTTAAAAAATCATCTTATTATGAAACTTTGCTAGATACATATGAAAATTTAAATACAGATATTCTTTATAAAAGTCAAATTCATGGTCAAGGTCATATTGAAAGAGTAATTTTACTTTCTCTTCTTTTGGCTTATCATTATAAATTAGATAAAAATGATACGGATATTTTAAGATTTGCAGCATCTCTTCACGATACAAAAAGAGTGGACGATTCTTATGATACAGAACATGGTTATAGGGCTGCCCTTTATTCAATTGATTATGCAAAAATAAATGAAAATGATAAAAATATTCTTCAAGCAGTTCTTGCTACTCACTCAAGATCCGATAGTAGAATGGATCAAACTATTGAAGAATTTTTTGTAAATGATATGGATAGGGCAAGTTATTTGTCAAAACTTTTTAAAGATGCAGATGCCCTTGATAGGGTGAGACTTGGGGATTTAGACCAAAAATATTTGAGAAATGATTTTTCTTTAGATTTGGTAGATTTTTCTGATAAATTATTTAAAAATTATATGGAAAGACAATGAAAGAAAATTCTTTAAAAGAAAAATTATCGATTTTATCAATTTCCTTAATTTTAACAAGCAATAGTATAATTTCAGGAAGTCTTGTTTATATCCAACAAGCCTTTAATCTTACAAGAAATGAAGCCGAATTTATAATTACACTTTCAAGTTTTACTGTAATGATTTTTATTTTTTTGGCAGAATATATTGCCCTTTGGCTAGGACTTAAAAAAACAGTTTTACTAGGACTTTCTCTTGTTGGCCTTAGTGGACTTATACCTGTAATTTTTAAAAGCTATCCTGGAATAATTATTTCAAGATTTATCTTAGGAGCAGGTCTTGGAATGTTTAATGGACATTCGGCAAATTATATAAATTTACTTTATCATGATAATAAAGAAAGAACCAAGCTTCACGGACTTAGAAATGCTGCTGAATTTACAGGACAAATTATTCTTTATACACTTGCAGGAATTCTTGTAAAAATTAATTACATTTATACATTTTTACTTTATTCATCAGCTTTTTTGATAATGATATTTTTTAAAATAAATGTTGAAGATGTAAAAATAAAAAAGGATAGGGCAAAAATTAATTTTAACCCTAATATTTTTCTTTTTATAATTTTTGCCATGGTAGTTTTATTAAATGCAACGGCAATGACAATGAGATTTCCTTTTGTAGCAAGTCTTAGCCGTGGAATGGATGTAAATATAAGTTTTTATCTTAATTTTGTCCCAATAGTTGGGATGGTATCAGCTTTTTTGTTTAATCCGATAAATCAAAAGTTAAAAAGTAAAACCATATTTTTTGGTCTTGGTTTTTATGTACTTGCAAATTTATTAATAGTTAATTTTGATAAGAATTTAATTGGATTCTTGCTTTGCATTCTTATTTTGACCTTTGGTCAATCAATGTGCATGCCCTATATATTTGCAGAAGTTCCAAGATTTGTAAAAGGACATAGTTCAAGAATTGCAACCAATTTAATTTTTATAGGATGTAACATAGGAGTATTTATAGCTCCAATTTTTATGAAAAACATGGATAGAATTTTCCATACATCATCTCTTTCAAAGGGATTTTTTGGATTTGTTGTAATCTATCTGATTTTTATAGGAATATTTTATAGGAGAAGAAAAAAATAAATCTCTCGATCATTCGAGAGTTCAGACTGTTGACAAACTAAATTTTCACCCATTTCGAGCGAACGTAGTGAGTCGAGAAATCTCATGAGATCTCTCCATGCGTTCGTTTCACTCACACTAAAACACCTTTGCTCCGCAAACTTTTTCGTGCTTTCACACTTATTTTTAGGGATAAATATGCCAAATCAAGGCATATTTATCTAGTCGAGATGGTACTTAGCTTAATTTTTATTTCAAAATAAAATATTATCTAAATTTATACTTTGTCTACGCTCTGATCTCTCAATCATTCGAGAGATTTTTACTTATTTAAAATAAACATCCTTGTATTTGTCATCTTTTTCAAATTTATTTTTTATATAAGGGCAAGTTGGAATTATTTTTTTATTATTTTCTCTAGCATAATCTACCAATTTATCCACCAATTTTCCTGCAATTCCTTGGCCACCATATTCCTTATCAACTTCTGTGTGAGGAGCATCAATCAAATCTCCTTTATTTACCAAACTTATGAAGCCGATTTTTTTATCTTTATCAAAAACTTGTACTTGTTTTTCTTTTTCATTTATTTTATATTTCATAATATCACCTCTTTTTGCTTATACCCAAAATTGTATTAATTATAGATGATTAATTATATTTGGGTATAAATATTTTTGTAAGGCTGAAACTTTTTCAAAGAAAAGGGGATATTATGAAAAGAGAATATAGTTATGGATCAATTATTTTAATTGAGATAATTTTAGGAATTGTAACAATAGGACTATTTTTTGCTTTTGGTAAGGATAATAGTGATAGTATTTTATATAGTATAATAAGTTCATTAATTACTTGGTTTGGGTCATTTTTGATTGCATCAGGTCTAATTAATAATAGAAAAGGTAGCGTTGGAGATTATTTTAATCAAATTCACAGATTAGATAAAAAAGCTATAATTGTAAATTTGATTATTATGGCTTTGACAATTTTAATTACAACCTTTCTTGGTGGTGGAGCATCATTTTTTGCCTTAAAAGATGATCCAAAAAGTTTTATGTCAATGGGTATAGTTGGATCTATACTAACACTTTTACTTGCGATTTTTACAACTTATTCAAATCATGTTGTTTCTGATCCAAGAAATAAAGACCAATCAATAACAGATGCCTTTAAAAGTGTGTTTGCAGTTGGTAAAAAATTATTTGGTAAAACAATATTAACTTATTTATTATTTATAGTTTTGCCTTTGATAGTTTTTGTGGGTATCTCTTTGTTAATTGCATATACTTCAAAATCTTTTGAAACTATTATTGGTATGACCTTCGCAGGTATGTTTATTTTTGGAATATATTTTGTAGTAATTTCTCCAATTATTGCAGCAAGATTTGCTGATAATTATTTAGATCTAACTGGAGATATAGAAAATCCAATTAAAGAAAATGAAAATAATGAATTTACTATAAGTAGAAATGTA
>URRX01000097.1 GCA_900550345.1 uncultured Anaerococcus sp.
AAATATTTGGTCCATAAGACTTGATAAGAATGGAAAAATTATAGAAAGTTTCAATAAACCAAAAAATCTTAAAGATAAATTTAATCTTATTGATGTTGCAAGATTTACTAGATTTTATTTGGCTGACTATCCTGTTTTTACCTACATTGTTGGAGATGGTTTGATTTTATTTGCCTATCCAAAAAATTCTTTGGATAAATTTCCCTTCAACTATTATAATTACAAAAGCCTTGTTTTTAATTTTAAATTATTTTTAATTTTTGCACTTTTATTTTTCTTATTAGTTTATATTTTTTATAGGATTGATATTAAAAACATCTTAAAAAATACCCTTCCATTTCAAAAAGCAATAGATAGGCTTTATGAAGATGATTATGAAAGCTTGGATGAAGATGGAGAATTAAAAGATTTGGCCATATCCATAAACAAGGCAAATGAAAAATATCATAATTTAAAAAAATCTCAAAATAAGTGGATTAGAGGTCTAAGCCATGATGTAAGAACGCCACTTGCAAAAATTTCATGGGAGTTAAGTAAAGAAAATAAGGAAAATCTTGATATAGAAAATATGAAAGATCAAGTCCTAAAAATTTCAAATATCTTGGAGGGCTTAAATCTCACCTTATCACTTTCTAACATAAATAAAGAAAATTTTAGGGAAGAAAATCTTATAAAAGTAATTAGAAAACTTATAGTAGATAAATTAAATGAAAATCCAAACAGGGAAATTATTTTTGAAAATAAGGTGGAAGATAAAAATATTAAGCTTAAAATGGAGGAAAATTTATTTTATAGGATGCTTGAAAATATTTTAAAAAACTCCCTAATTTATACAGATGGAAAAATTAAACTTACAATTTCAGATTCTAATGATAAATTAGAAATTAAAATTATAGATCAAGGAAGGGGAGTATCTGAGAAGATAATAGAAAAAATTAACAAGGAAGATTTGACCGATGTTACAAGACATGGTTTGGGTCTTTTAATTTCTAAACAAATTGCAGAATTACATGGTGGAAAATTTATTATAAAAAACAAAAATAAGGGTCTTGAAGTATCTTTTTTGTTTTGAGTTTTTTTTCATTTTTTATGTTATACTTTTTAAAGAAACTAATGGGGGTGGTCTTGTGTGTGAAAATTTAGATAAATATTCTGTGGTTTTAAAAGATGTTTCTAAGTATTTTGATGATGAAATGATTTTAAAATCTGTTGATTTAGAGCTTGAGAAGGGAAAGTTTTATACGCTTTTGGGACCTTCTGGTTGTGGTAAGACTACTATTTTAAATCTTATTGCGGGATTTTTGGAACCAAATTCTGGGGATGTTTATATTAATGGTGAAAATGTTTTAAATGTTCCTGCAAATAAGAGGACTGTTAATACTGTTTTTCAAAATTATTCTCTTTTTCCTCATATGAATGTTTTTGATAATGTTGCCTTTGGTCTTGAAATTAAAAAAACTGATAAAAAAATCATTGAAAAAGAAGTTAAAAAAGCTCTTGATATGGTTAATTTATCTGGTTTTGAAAAGCGTGAAATTTCTCAAATGTCTGGTGGGCAAAGACAAAGAGTTGCTATAGCTCGTGCAATTGTAAATAAACCTGATGTTCTTTTACTCGATGAGCCTTTGTCGGCTCTTGATATGAAACTTAGAAAATCCATGCAAGTTTTGCTTCGTGATTTGCAGTGGGAGCTTGGAATAACTTTTGTTTTTGTAACTCACGATCAAGAAGAGGCTCTTGCCATGAGCGATTGGATTTTTGTAATGGATAAGGGAGAAATTGTCCAACAAGGAAGTCCAAAAGATATTTATGATGAGCCAATCAATCGTTATGTTGCCCAATTTATTGGGGAAAGTAATATTTTGAAGGCTAGAATGGTTGATGATTATAAGGTTGAATTTTCAAATAAAACTTTTGCTTGTTCTGATGCTGGAATTCTTAAAAATGAAAGAGTTGAGGTTGTAATTAGACCTGAAGATATTAATGTCGTTCCAATTGATATGGCAGATATTGTTGTAAATATTGACAATATTTTGTACAGGGGAGTTTTTAATGAGTTGATTTGTTTTGATTCTTCTGATTTTAAATGGAAAATTCATACTACAAGAATTTTTGAAGAGGGCGATGATATAGGTATTTCTTTTGATGCAGAAAATATCCACGTTATGCGTTATAACGAAAGTGAGGATGATTTTGATAAAAGGATTGAAAAATATGCGATAGGAGAAGATGATGGCTAAGAAATATCAGAAATTATCAGCTATTTATTATATTTGGATTTTAGTTTTTATAATTGCTCCAATCCTTCTTTTGGTCTATCAATCTTTTTTTGATATTTATGGAAATTTCACTTTAAATAATTATATTTCCTATTTTTCAAATAAGAATTATCTGATAATGACCATTAATTCTCTTTTGACAGCATTTTTGATAACAGTTTTTACCCTTTTGTGGGCCTATCCTTTTTCATATTTTTTATCCAAGGCAAAGCACAAGGATTTTATTTTGCTTTTGGTAATTCTTCCAACTTGGATAAATTTGGTTTTAAAGGCTTATGCTTTTATTGGACTTTTTAATAAAAATGGAAGTATTATGGGATTTTTGGGACTTGCAAGTAAGGGAATTTTGTTTACAAATCTTGCCTTTATTTTGGTTGCATCCTATGTGGAGCTTCCTTTTATGATAATTCCAATTTTTAGGGCAATTGATTCTATTCCAAATGAATATATTATTGCAAGCGAAGATTTGGGAGCAAGTAAGTTTCAAACTTTTAGAAAAATAATCCTTCCTCTTTCTATGGATGGAGTTATGGCTGCGAGCCAGGCAGTTTTTATTCCTTCTCTTTCTTTGTTTTTGATTACAAGAATTATTGGGGGAAATAAAATTATAACATTAGGAACTGCAGTAGAAGAACATTATTTGGTAACACAAAATTGGGGCATGGGATCAACTATTGGTCTGGTTTTGATTTTTATGATGTTTGGAGTTATTTCTCTTTTAAATAAAAAGGCGGTAAAAAATGGAAAATAAAAAAAGTAGACTAGGAAATTTATATTTGATTTTTTTATTTATAGTTATGTATCTTCCCCTAGGATTTTTGATTTTTTATTCCTTTAATAGCGGGGGAAATATGAATGTTTTTGAAAACTTTACTCTTAAATATTATAAAAAAGTTTTTGAAGATGAAAGATTAATAAATATTGTAATAAATACTCTAATGATTGGACTTTTGTCATCATTAATTGCAACAATTATTGGAACGCTTGGTGCAATTTCTATTTATTATATGAAAGATAAAAATTTAAAAAAGAAAGTATTAAGCTTAAATTCGGTTTTGATGGTTTTGCCTGATGTAATGATGGGGGCATCATTTTTGATTTTATTTTCATTTTTATTAAAAATTCCTATGGGCTTTTATTCTGTTTTGCTCTCCCACATTGCCTTTTCAATTCCAATTGTAGTTTTGATGGTTCTTCCAAGACTTTACTCCCTAAATTCTGACATGATGAAGGCTGCAGAAGATTTGGGAGCAAATGATATTACAATTTTAAATAAGATTATCCTACCAAATATTGCAAGCGGAATTTTTGCAGGATTTTTTATGGCCCTAACTTATTCTTTGGATGATTTTGCAGTTACATTTTTTGTTACAGGATCAGGATTTTCTACTCTTTCTGTAGAAATTTATTCAAGGGTAAGAACAGGAATTTCTCTAGAAATAAATGCACTTTCGTCAATGATTTTTCTTTTGTCTTTACTTTTGGCAATAGGATATTATGTTATACAAAGTAGAGAAAGAAAAAGGAGGGCAAAATGAATAAGGTTTATAAATTTTTTATAGGAATTTTAATTCTTTGCCTTATTTTGTTTCTTGGTCAAAAAAAATTAAATGCTAAAGAAAAAGATCAAGATTCAAAAAATATATATTTTTATAATTGGGGAGATTATATTGATCCTGAAATTATAAAAGATTTTGAAAAAGAAACTGGATATCACGTTATTTATGAAACTTTCGATTCCAACGAAGCTATGATGGCAAAAGTTGAGCAAGGAAAAACTTCCTATGATTTGGCTTTTCCTTCAGAATATACAGTTGAAATGATGAGAGATAAGAAACTTTTGAAAAAATTGGACCATTCAAAAATAAAGGGACTTAATAATATTGATCCTAGATTTTTAAACCTTTCTTATGATCCAAATAACCAGTATTCAATCCCATATTTTTGGGGATCTTTTGGTATTATTTATAATAATAAAAAATACAAAAAGGAAGATTTTTCATCTTGGAAAAATTTGTGGGATCCTAAATTTGAAGGAGAAATTTTATCCTTTGATGGAGCAAGAGAAACTCTTGGAATTGGGCTTTTGGCAAATGGAAAAAGTCTTAATGAAACAGATAAAAAAGTTTTGATATCTACAAAAAATGATTTGGTTGGTTTTATGAAAAACGTAAAGGCAATTCTTGCTGATGAGATCAGGATGTATATGGCTCAAGGTGAAGCTGATATTGGGATTACATTTTCTGGAGAAGCATCTATGGCAAAAGAAATCAATCCAAATCTTTCTTATGCCATTCCAAAAGAAGGTTCAAATATGTGGTTTGATACTATGGTAATTCCAAAAACTTCCAAAAATACCAAGGGAGCCTATGACTTAATAAATTATCTTTTAAGGCCAGAAGTTGCAGCGAAAAATGCAGATTATGTTTGGTATCCAACTCCAAATAAAAAAGCTATGAAATATATAGATGAAGATGCAAGAGCTGATAAAACCTTGTATCCAGATGATTCAGATATAGAAAAATTAGAAGTTTTTAAAAATCTTGGCAAAGAAAAAACAATTATTTACAATGATTTATTTTTAGATTTAAAAATTTCTCCTAAAGCAGATGATTAAAAAATTCCTTGTCTAAGATTAGGCAAGGAATTTTATTGTACAAATTTAATTAATTTAAGGAAAATACATGAATACAGAAAAAAGATTAAAAAAAATTCAAAAAATCGGTTATGGATTGGGAGATTTTGGGTCAAATTTTTCTTGGACTTTTATATCTTCTTTTATAATGCTTTATTGTACAAACATTATAAAAATTGATCCTGCCATAATAGGGTCATTATTTATGATATCAAAA
>URRX01000098.1 GCA_900550345.1 uncultured Anaerococcus sp.
CAAATTATTATAATAGGAAGAGAAATCATAATTTTTTTATGACGGGTTTTGTGTTTAATAAGCCTCATTGTAATATACATAGAAAGACCTCCACCAATAAAAGCAAAAAATAAAAGTACATTTTCTCTAATTCTATTTCTTTTAAATTTTTTTGATGCAATTTTATCGTAGATAGTAAGTAGTATTGAAATAATTGATATAATTAAAATATAAATGATTAAAGTTTCAACTTTCATTTTTAATAAGATCCTCAAATAATTTTACAAATTTTTCTTTCTCATCAATAAAAATAGCATGACCAGAATTTTCAAATTCTACAAAATTTACTTTGTTTGGAAAATATTTTAAGCTTTTGTATGCATCTGATATTGGAATAACCATATCTTTTCTTCCATGACACCAAGTAACTTTTTTATTTATTTTTTCAATTAATCCATTACCACCATCGCTTGTATTATTATATGTAACCATTGCCAAAAGCGACTCCAAAAAACATCTTTGTTTTAAAAAATCTTCTGCCATCGTTTTTAAATCATCTGGGTTGGGATCATTTACATTAAAAATAGTTTGTCTAAACAAATCTTCAAAAAAATTAATATCATGATCTTTAATCCCATTTAAAATTGGAACAGTAAAAGATTGATCATGTTTAATATTAAAATTTTTTAGAAAATTTGGAAGCTTTAATTTTTTATTATCATCTTTTACCTCTTTATCTTTTGGCATTATGAATCCTTTAACCCCAACAGAAGACAATAAAATCAACTGCTTTATCATATCTGGGTAAAGTCCTGCAAAATCCATTGCAACTAACCCTCCCAAAGACCAACCCAACAAATTAAAATCTTTAAGATTTAAAATATCTGAAAAATATTTTAAATCCTCTGACCAATCAGAAATATCTTTATGTTTGTTTTTATAAGAACTTTCACCATATCCAATTAAATCTGGAGCAAAAACTTCTATATTTTCGTCTAAATTTTCTAAAAGTACTTCAAAAAACCTAGAAGAAGACTGAAAACCATGTATTAAAATAACTTTATTATCTCCATGACCAACATGTCTATAAGCCATAGTTTCATCATTTTCTAATTTTAATTTTTCTAATTTAATTTCACTCATTTTATCTCCTAATTAATTAAAAATAAAAAATTTTATCAAAAATACCTTAATCTAATAATCTAGTATAAAAATTATCAATGAAAATTGCGCCAATAGGAGCTGTAATCAATATACCCATAACAGCCATTGATAAAATTATATGACCACTAGAAAGTCCATTTGCAAGTGGAACTGCACCAATTGCAGCTTGTACAGTTGCTTTTGGCATATAAGAAAAAACTGTAAACAATTTCTCTTTTTTATTTAAATTTGATCCAGAAATTGAAATCAATGTACCGCATGATCTAATAATTAAAGCTAAAAATACCATAATCACTGATATAAAACCAAGTTTTGATACATAAGAAATATTTACTTCAGCCCCAACCAATACAAACAATAAAATTTCAGCAAATATCCATAATTTTCCAAATTTTTCAGAAAGTCTTGAAGAAACCTCATCACTCGCCTTAATTTTAAAAACACAACTCATTGCTATCACTGATAAAAGTCCAGAAAATGCAATTATATTTTTTAATAAATTTTCTAAGGCAACAAGTAAAAATGAAATAGCCAGAAGTATTATAAGTTTTGTAGAATTTCTAATTATATAGTCTTTTTTATAAAAATATTCAAAAACAAAATATAAAATAAAACCAATAATTGATCCAAATAAAATTCCTAAAATTATGGAAATTGGAACATTTAAAAGAGAGATAAAACTTACGTCATCCCCTTTTGCCATTGACAAAAATGATGAAAATAGCACAAGCACAAATATATCATCGCAAGATGATCCTGCTAGAATCATTTGTGGAATTGACTTATTGACTCCTCTTTTTTCTTCAATTAATTTTACCATTCTGGGAACTACAACTGCAGGTGATACAGCAGCAAGAACTGACCCCATCAAAAGTGCATCTATTGCTCTGATTTTGAAAAAAATCCTAGCAAAAATAAAATAAGCCAAAATTTCAAAACTTGCTGGTAAAAATGATAATAATACTGCAGATTTTCCAACCTTTTTCAAATCAGAAATATCCAAAGATAATCCTGCTTTAATTAAAATAATAATCAAAGCTATTTGTCTAAGCTCAGAAGAAATTGACAAAGTTTTTGAATCAATTAAATTTAATACGTGAGGTCCTAAAATAATTCCCGTAAAAAGCATGCCGATAAGGGCTGGTATTTTTATTTTTTTACAAACAAATCCAAGTATAAGGCCAATGATTATTATTAGGCCAAGTGATATTAACATAAATTCCTCCTTTTGGGACAAAAAAACTGATGAAATCTGTCCCTTTGTAGTTACAGAAGTCATCAGCATAAATGCGGTTTTAGATTTTTCTAAGGGAGAACTTCATTCCCTCTTAATATTATAATTTTTTTTAAATTTTAAGTCAATTTTTTATATTTATAAATTCCTTAAATTCATTCAAATCTTTAGCCGAAAAAAATGGATTTATCAAAAATTCTTTCTCAACACTTGTTGGTAAACTTGGAAGTCCCTTTGAAATTTTTTCCTTAGCTTCATCAATTGCATCATCCATAACTTTATCTTTAATAATCCTTTTTGAAGATTTCAAGCAATCAATAGTATATTCATGAGCTGGATAAATCAAAATATTTCTATCTAAATTTTTAATTTTTTGAACAGACTTGTAGGAACTTTGATAATCACCTGTAAATACTCTTCCACATCCTGAAGAAAATATTGTATCTCCACAAAATAGGTTATTTTCAACTAAATATGAGATATGTTCTTCGGTATGGCCATTTGTTTTTAAAACTTTAAAAATATATCCTAAAATTTCAATTTCATCATTTTCTTTTAAAGTTTTATCATTTAAATTTTCAGTTTCACTAGGTCCATAAACTATTGCGTCTTTAAATTTTTCTTTCAATTCTTTTACCCCACCAACATGATCCATATGCTTGTGAGTTAGTAAAATTGCATATAAATTTTTATCTTCTAAATATTTAAAGCAAGGACGTGCCTCGCCTGGATCTATTAAAATTACCTTATCATCTTTTTCAATTGTCCAAATATAATTATCTTCAAAAGCTTTTATAAAATTAATTTTCATATAAACACCTCTCAAAGAATTTATACCCAAAAAATAAAAAAGTAGGCAAAAGCCTACTTTCTTAATTTATTTATCTTCTTTTGTAGCGTCATTTCCTAGAGCAAAAAATTTCTTTCTAATTTTTCTTCCTGTTTCTGTACCTGCTATTCCACCAATTCCTGTTTCTCTCAAGGCTTCTGGTAAAGTTGCTCCAACTTCTCCTGCTGCTTTACAAACTTCATCAAATGGAACAATACTTGTTATTCCTGCCATTGCCATATCTGCAGAAATAAATGCATTTACAACTCCAGATGCATTTCTAAATGTACAAGGATATTCTACAAGTCCTGCAATAGGATCACAAACTAAACCTAAGACATGTAAGAAGGCAAAACTTGCTGCATGAAAGCAAACTTCTGGACTTTGATCATATAGAAAACACGCTGCTGCTGCCCCCATAGCAGCTCCAGACCCAGTTTCAGCTTGACAACCACCTTCAGCACCTGCAAAAGAACCATAATAACCAATTATTTTTCCGACACCAATAGCAGTAAGCATAGCATCTACCATTTTTTCATCAGAAAATCCTTCTCTTTTTTTAAGAGAATATAAAATTGCTGGCAGAATTCCAGATGAACCTGCTGTAGGACTTGCAACAATTTCGCCCATGGCAGCACTGATTTCAAGAGTTGAAAATGCCATAGCCATAGCCTCAGTTACAAAAGACCCCGTGATTGATTTTCCCTCATGGGAGTATGCATTCATTTTTTTTGCAAATCCATCAATCATTCCCATGGCAGTTTTTGTTTCATGATTTAAATTTCCAGTTGCAGACTCTTCCATTACCTTAAACATTTGCCTTAAGTTAAATAAAATATCGTCTTTATTAATTTGAGAAGATTTTAATTCTTCTTCAAGAACCAAATCTTTGATATGAAGATTTCTTCTTTTACATTCATCTATAACTTCTCCTGCTTTTCTAAACATTATCTAACCCCTTCTATATAATTCGCATAGTCATATCTATCATCATTAATGATTTGTTCAATTATACTTTTTTCAAGTTTTTCATTTAATTCAACAATTAATGTAACTTCATCATCTGATTTTACTGTTTTCATACTTTCAATATTATAATCATTTGTAGCTAATAATTTACTTACATTATAAATTACACCTTTTTGCTCTCTATATCTTAATATAATTGTCGGGAATTTTCCATTATATGAAATTGTTACATCATTTATCTCAATTATTTCTATATTTCCACCGCCAATTGAAGATCCAGTAACAGATGAAGTTGTACCATCTGGATAATAAAAAATAATTTTTGCTGTATTTGGATGAACAGGTCCCAAATCATCTTTTATAAAGTGATATTCAAGACCTCTCTCATCTGCTATTTGAAAAGAATCTCTAAGTCTTTTATCATTTGGTCTAAAACCCAAAACTCCTGCAAGAAGGGCCTTGTCTGTTCCGTGTCCTTTAAAAGTTTGGGCAAATGATCCATGCAAATGAAAATCTACCCTAGTAAAAACATCTTTTACAATAGAAATTGCAACTTGTCCAATTCTTGCAGCACCTGCAGTATGAGATGAAGAAGGGCCAATCATAATCGGTCCAATTATATCAAAAACACCGTATTCTTTCATAATACCTCCTATTTATTTTATATATAAAAACCTTTGCACTAATTAAAAAATTAATAACTTTCTAATATTATATTACTCTTTTTATAAGCTAAATAAAAGCCAACCGATTTTATTTTACAAAAAATAGTAAAATAAATCAACTGGCTAATTTAAATTTCTTAAATATATAATAATTAAATATTATAGAAAAATTATATAAAATCGTAAGTAAAATAAAGTAAATAGATCCTGGTAAAGATTCTAACTTAGTCCTAAAAATTGGACTATAAGACAAATAAGCAT
>URRX01000099.1 GCA_900550345.1 uncultured Anaerococcus sp.
TTAAATAGCCTGCCTCTATATCGGATTTCCTATCGCCTATTATTATAAAATTGTCTATTTTATTTATTTTTATTATTTCTGATTTATCCTTATAATCATAATCTTCGCCTATTAAATATTTACTAAAATATAAGTCTAGCTTATAAATTTTTCTTGCGCTATCAATATATTTTCTAGGACATGATGAAAGGATTATTAATTCGTGTTTCTTTTTTAGGATATTTAATATTTTTTCTGTATCATAGTATAAACTACCAAATTCTTTCATATTTTTTAACATGAAATTTCCTGTTGTTTCAATCAATTTTTCTTTATTATAGGAATCATCGAGAAAATCATCCCAAATTTTTCTTGGAGGAAAGCCAAGATATGATTTTGGAGAAAGATTTGGCTTTTTTATTTTATATTTTTTTAAGGTTTGGTAAAATGCTTTTTTGTAAATTTCATCACTTTTATGGATAGTTCCATCAAAGTCAAAAATTATTTTCATATAAGATCCATTAGATTTGCCATTTCAATTGCAGATATAGCTGCATCACTTCCCTTATTTCCGGATTTTGTTCCTGCTCTTTGAACAGCTTGTTCTATTGTATCTGTTGTAACAACTCCAAAAATAATTGGCTTTCCGCTTTCAAGTGATACATTTGCAATTCCTTTTGAAACTTCTGAGCAAACATAATCATAATGAGAAGTATCTCCTCTTATAACTGCTCCCAAACAAATTACAGCATCATAATCCTTATGAGCTAGTTTTTTTGCTGCAAGAGGAATTTCAAAAGCACCTGGAACTCTAACAAGTTCTATTTCTTCATCTTTTACTTCATGTCTTTTTAGTGTATCAAGGCAACCTTCTACTAGCCTATCTGTTATAAAATGATTAAATCTTGCAACAACAATTGCATATTTTTTTCCATTTGATACTAAATTTGCACTATATTCTTTCATTTATATCTCCTTAAATTCTCTTAAATCATGTCCCATTCTATCTGCTTTTGTTTTTAAATAAACCCTATCAATATGGTTTGAATGAATTTCTATTGGAACTCTTTTATTAACTTTTATCTCATATTTTTCAACCTGCTCAATTTTATCAGGGTTATTTGTGAGTAAGTCGATTGATTTTACTCCCAATTCTTTTAACATAAGACAAGCAATTTTATAATTTCTTAAATCTGGAGCAAAACCTAGTTTTAAATTTGCATCTACAGTATCATATCCTTCTTCTTGAAGATGATAAGCTTTGATCTTATTAAATAAACCAATTCCTCTTCCTTCTTGTCTTAGATAAAGAATTATTCCTGATCCATTTTCATCAATCATTTCCATCGCCTTATGAAGTTGGTTTCCACAATCACACCTATTTGATGAAAACACATCGCCAGTTAAGCATTCTGAATGAATTCTAGTTAGAATATTTTCACCATCAACCTTACCCTTTATCAAGGCTAGATGTTCTTTATTTTCTATTTTGTCATAAAAACTAATAGCCTTGAAATTTCCATGGTCTGTAGGAAGGTTAATAATATTTGTTTTTTCTAATAAGTTTTCTTGATTTTTTGAAAAATCTATCTTATTTTCTTCTATATATTTTTTAATTTCAGACACACTAGTCATTTTCATACCAAGTTTTTTTGCAAGATCAACTACCGCTTTTCCTTTAAGCATGTGGCCATCATCTGCCATAATTTCACAACATAAACCTATTTCTTTTAAATTTGAAATTCTCATCAAATCAATTGTAGCCTCAGTGTGGCCTTCTCTTACCAAAACCCCCTTTTCTTTTGCTATAAGAGGAAATACATGACCAGGCCTTCTAAAATCACTTGCTTTTGTATTATTATCTGCAAGGGCTCTTATGGTTTCTGCTCTTTCAAAAGCTGATATTCCTGTTTCTGTATTAACATGGTCAATTGAAACCGTAAAGGCTGTTTCATGGTTATCTGTATTATTTTTAACCATCATATCAAGGTCAAATTGTTTGGCAATGTTTTTTCCAATAGGAGTACAGATTAATCCTCTGGCGTATTTTGCCATAATATTTATCATCTCGCCTGTTACATTTTCTCCAGCACAGACCATATCAGCTTCATTTTCCCTATCTTCGTCATCTGTTACTATAATTATTTCGTTATTTCTTAATGCATTTATAATTTCTTCCATATTTTTTAAAAACCATTTTCTAATAAAAAGTTTTTATCCAACCTTTCTTCTTTTTTATTTGCCATAGATTTTTGAATAAATCTATTTATAATATCTGTTTCAATATTTATTTCATCGCCAATTTTTTTATATTTAAAATTTGTTCTTTCAAGTGTCTCAGGAATAAGGGCTACCTCAAAACTTGTATTTTTATCATCTGAAACTGTAAGAGATATTCCATCAAGTGTCACAGATCCTTTCTTTACTATTAAAGAGCAAATTTCTGGACTTGCCGAAATTGTATATAAATTTCCCCTTATATTTTTAATCTTACCAACTCCATCAACATGACCTTGAACTATATGGCCATCAAGCCTATCTGAAAGTCTTAAAGCTCTTTCTAGATTTACTTTTTTATTTAAGTATGAACTATCAAATTTAGTCATCTTCAAACTTTCATTCATAAGATCCGCCCTGTAAGTTTTATCAGTAATTTCTGTTACTGTAAGACAAACCCCATCAGTCATAATTGAGTCCCCAAGTTTTGTATCTTCTAAAACAATATTTGCTTCAACTTCTATTTGAACGTGGTCATTTACCTTTTTAAAAGATAAAATTTTGCCCATTTCTTCAGATATTCCAGTGAACATTTTTAGCCTCAATCATAATGTTATCATCAAATCTTTTCACATCTTCAATCTCAAACTTATATCCATATTTAATCTTATCAACTCCTCTTCCATTAAAAGGAGATTTAGAATCAAATCCACTAATTATTTTAGGTGAAATAAATTCATAGATTTTATCAACCAAGCCTTCTTCTAAAAAACCATAATTTAAGTTTGAACCACCTTCTACCAAAATAGATCCTATATTCATTTCATAAAGTTTATTTACTAAATCCTCTAGGTCAACTTTATTATTTTTCATCTTGCACTTGATTAGATTTAAATTAGGATTATTACTATCAATACATGTAGCTATATAAGTTTTTTTATCACTATCTAAATTGAAAACTTTGTAATCCTTATAATTTTCTTCAATTTCTAAATGTGTGTCAACAATGATTCTTACTGGATCTACTCCTCCTTCTATCCTTGAATTTAAGGAAGGATTATCGTGAATCAAAGTATTTTTTCCTACAATAATTGCATCATAATCATTTCTTAGTTTATGAACATACTCTCTAGAAAATTCATTTGATATCCATTTTGAATCATTGATATTTGAAGAAATTTTTCCATCCAAGGTTTGAGCATATTTTAGAGCTATAAGAGGTCTATTATATTTAATATTAAAGAAAAATTTTTCATTTAGTTTTTTACCTTCATCTTCAAGTAAACCCGTAATAACTTCAATATTGTTATCTTTTAACTCTTTAAGACCATCAACCTTTGGATTAGTGTCAACATTTGAAATTATAACTTTTTTTATATTTCTTTTAATAATCTCCAAAGTGCAAGGACCTTGTTTGCCCCAATGAGAACAAGGCTCCAAGTTTACATATAATATCGCTCCATCACAATCACTATTTAAATTATTAAAACAATCAACTTCTGCATGAGTTTTTCCATATTCATGATGAAAACCTGTAGAAATAATCTCGTTATTTTTTACAAGTACAGCACCAACTAAAGGATTTGTTAAGGTTTTTCCTCTTGCTTTTTTAGCAAGTTCAAAACATTTTCTCATATAATATTTATCATTCATCTTGCCTCCTCCACAATTCTAGGCAAAAGAAAAAGTCCCTTTTCAGGGACTTAAATTATTTCAAAAGAAAAATCAAAATATCTTCTCTCATCCAGACTATACTGTCGGTATAGGAATTTCACCTATTCAGCAAAAAGCTCGCGGACTTTACCGCCGGTGGGGAATCACACCCCGCCCTGAAGAATTGTGTTATTTTATTTACACTTTAATTATAATATAAATTATTTTTTTGTCAATCGTTTACATATGATTTTTTTAATTTAAAATAAAAAATCATAAAATTTAGCCAATAAAAAAAAGACCCAATTGGGTCTTAGATTACTATTTTCTTCTTTTTTTTCTCTTTGCTGCCTCAGATTTCTTTTTTCTTTTAAGGCTTGGCTTTTCGTAGTGTTCTCTTTTTCTGTATTCTGTTAGAACACCGGATCTTGCGCATTGTCTTTTGAATCTTTTAATTGCACTATCAATTGATTCGTTTTCTCCGACTCTGATCTCTGTCATTTCTATCCCCCCTCTCGTATCACACATTAAGTTTGAAATCAACCTGGTGGCCATTGTAAGGACCTTTGTGCTAAAACATGAAAATGCATGTGTTTAACAGTTTGTCCTCCATCTTCTCCCGTATTGTTGACTATTCTATAGCCATCTTCGGCTACATTTAGATTTTCAGTTATTTTTTTAATAACCATAAAGATATGAGAAACAATATCTTTATCTTCTTCATCTAACTTCGCCAAACTTTCTATGTGTTTTTTTGGTATTACAAGAAAATGGATAGGTGCTTGTGGATCTAGATCATTAAATGCAATTACTTTTTCATCTTCATAGATTACATCTGATGGTATCTCTCCATCAGCGATCTTGCAAAATACACAGTCCATACTTCACCCCCATTGATAAATATAATATCATATTTTAATAAAAAGGTAAAATTTTTTTATAATTTTTACAAACTTATTTGTTTTATCTTATCTTTTTTTATAACAATTATTATTAAAGCTAAAATAAATCCTATTATTGCTGGTATCACCCAGCCGAACCCTAGATTAAATCCTGGTAATATTGACTTAGCAAAATTCAAAATATTTTCAATATAAGGAATTTTTGTAATATTTGCTGGTAGTGCTTTCAAAAAGTCAAAAATAGCAAAAATTGCTGTAAAAAATATTGTAAAAGTAAAAATAATCTTATTTCTACCTAT
>URRX01000100.1 GCA_900550345.1 uncultured Anaerococcus sp.
AAAAAGTTACAAATTTAAAGCAAAATATAGGTAAAAAAATGCTAGGAAGGGCAAATTTAAGATCTTATATTGTAGATTTAGTAAAATCAATTAACAATGAAGTAGTAGAAACTTACGAAAATGAAGATTTAAATGAAAGAGATCATTATTTTTCTTATGTAGAATATGAGGACGAATAAAAAGGACATTTTAAAATGTCCTTTTTAACTTGTTATAAAAATTTCATAGGCCATAGAATTATCTACATTTACTACAAAACCTAGACCATTTCCCATGCATTTATTTAAATATTTTATAAATTCATCTTCATTCATTACCATAGGCTTAGCCATTCCACTTTTCGCCATAATTTTTACATCTGGATCAAGTTTAAATTTATAAATTCCCTCATCAAAAACTTCTTCCCCTACGCTTCCTGTAATTTCTTCATTATAATTTAAAACTCCAGAAAATATTAAATATCCATCTTCAAATTTTACAGAATTAATAAAACCAGTCATTGGATTTGCTTTTGACTCATCAACTAAACTTGAATAATAAGACCCATAAGATTTTAAAATATTCCCATCATTTTCTTGTGTATCTTCTTCTATATCTTCACTAGATAATTTGTTTTCTTCTATATTTTCCAAATCAAATGATGCTTCTTTAGATATCTCTTCGTCTGTAATATTCGAATTAATATTAGAATTTTCTAGATTATCACCAGTCTCTATTACTCTTGTTGTTGGTTTTTTAGAACAAGCTGTAAGAATTATAGATAAAAAAAGTAAGTAAATTAATTTATTTTTCATAATTTTTCCTAAAAAAAAGCCCAGAAAACTGGGCTATAAATTTAAAATTAAAAATCAGATAGATCTGCTTTTCTTTTTTCTAAGAATGCTGTCATTCCTTCTTTTTTATCATGGGTTTCAAAAGTTGATGCAAAAGTATTTGCTTCTAATTGAATTCCTGTATGAAGATCTGATTCAAGACCTAAATTAATTACTTGTTTTGCAAGAGTTACTGCATAAGATGCTTTTGACATAATTTTTTCTGCCATTTTTGTACAATAATCCATCAACTCTTCTTTTTCAACAACATGGTTTACTAGACCAATTCTGTAAGCTTCATCAGCTTTTATAGAATCTGTTGTGAAAATTAATTCTTTTGCAATTCCTTTTCCAACAAGTCTAGGAAGTCTTTGAGTTCCACCAAATCCTGGAATTATTCCAAGACCAACTTCTGGTTGACCAAATAGTGCATTCTTAGATGCAACTCTTATATCACAAGCCATAGAAATTTCACATCCACCACCAAGGGCAAATCCATTTACAGCTGCAATTGTAACTTGTGGCATTTCTTCAAGCATATTAAATGTTTCATAAGCAAGCATGGACATTGCTCTTCCTTCTTGTGGTGTAGCATTTACCATTTCAGAAATATCAGCACCAGCTACAAAAGATTTTTCTCCACCACCAGTTAAAATTAAAACTTTAACATCTTTTCTTTCTCTAATATCTGAAAAAGTTTCATTTAATTCTTTTAAAGTTTCTGAATTTAAAGCATTTAAAGCCTTTGGTCTATCAATAGTTACATAAGCTATTTCATTTTTTACATCTACTTTTACGTTATTCATATTTTCTCCTTTAAGATATTTTTTAAAAACGCTTCCTATATTTTTCATCTTATAACATTGATTAATTTTTGTCAAGCAAATATAGTAAATAAAATTGCTTGCTTTTAAAAATTTTTATAAAAAAATTCCCCTAAGGGAATTTTCTAAATATTTAAATATGCTTGGTCAAGTATTGGATCTTGGGTGAAGTTAAAATGCATTTTTAATAATGTTTTTTTGTCACTTTCATCAAGAATTATAGTTGAGTGAGCATCAAGTCCTTTTAATTTATTTAAGTTTTTAAGGGCATGATGAGTAACTGGATTTGTTGTTGCTGAAATTGAAAGAGCAATTAGAACATCATTTACTGACAAGGACTCATCTCTTTCTTTTAATATTTCTTCTTTTAATTTTAAAACCGGCTCTAATATATGTGGAGATATTAATGGTATATCATCATTTATTCCAGATATTTCTTTTAAAGCATTTAAAATACAAGCTGCTGGTGATGACATCAATTTTGATTTTTTTCCTGTTACAATTTTTCCATCAGATAATTCTATTGCAAAAATTTCTGCATTTTTTTCCTTTTGTTTTTCTCTTGCTACTATAGAAACTTTTCTATCGCTTGCTTCAATATTTAAGCTACTCATCAAAAGCTCAATTTTTTCTACAGCCTTATAATCAGTTTTTGCAAGTTTGAAATCAACTAGGGCATTGTAATATCTTCTTATAATTTCATTTTTACAAGCTCTTATTGTTTCCTCTTCATCATCAATGCAAAATCCCACCATATTTACACCCATATCTGTTGGAGATTTGTAAGGGCAAGATCCAGAAATTTTTTCAAACATTTGTTTTAAAATAGGAAAAGCCTCAACGTCTCTGTTGTAATTTACGGTTGTTTTTCCGTAAGCTTCTAGATGGTAAGGATCAATCATATTTACATCGTTTAAGTCTGCTGTTGCAGCTTCGTAGGCAATATTTACAGGATGTTTTAAAGGAAGATTCCATACTGGAAAAGTTTCAAATTTTGCATATCCTGCATTTATTCCCCTTTCATTTTCTAGATACATTTGTGAAAGACAAGTTGCAAGTTTTCCACTTCCTGGACCAGGTCCTGTAATTACAACCAAGTCTCTTTGGGTTTCTATATAATCATTTTTACCAAAACCATTTTTACTTATAATGTTTGGAATATTATTTGGATATCCTTCAATATCATATGTCTTGTAATTTTTTATATTTAAACTATCAAGATATTTTCCATACTTTATTGCTGATGGTTGATTGTCAAATTGAGTTATTACAATTGAATTTACAAAAAATCCCAAATCTTCAAAAGAGCTTTTTAATCTTAAAACTTCACTATCATATCCAATATCAAGATCTGACCTTATTTTATTTGATTCTATATCATTCGCATTAATTACTATAACAATTTCTGTTATATCTTTTAACTTTTTTAACATTTGTAACTTTGAATCAGGTAAAAATCCCGGCAAAACCCTTGATGCATGAGCATCATCAAATAATTTACCACCAAATTCTAGGTACAACTTATCAAATTCTTTTATTCTTTCTTCAATTTTTTCAGATTGAATTTTTATATATTTATCATTATTAAAAGCTTTTTCTACCATTCTTACCTCCTAATCATAGATTATATTATATACTAGATGAAAAAATTTTTGAATATTTTTTATAAAAAAAAGATGCGAAAATCGCACCTAATTTTTTTCTGTTTCGTATTTGTCCCAATTTTTAGTTTTATACATTTTTCCATCTTGATCAATCCATAAAGCTTCTGCCTTATATTTTTCAGCTAATTTTTTCCCTTCGTCAAGATCTTTTATAAAAAGAGCTGTTGAAAGGGCATCTGCTTTTGCTATATCATCTGTCATTACAGATACAGATTTAAAATTTGTTGATGGAAAGTTTGTATTAGGATCTATTATATGATGATATTTTTTACCATCAATTTCAAAATATCTTTGATAATCTCCACTTGTTACAAGAGAAGTATTTTTTATTGCAACTACACTAGAATATGGATGATCTTCAGAAAGTGAAGGATCTTGAACTGCTATTTTAAATTCACCGTCTTTTTTTGTAGGATTTTCTCCAATTATTGCAACATCACCACCAACAGATAAAATTCCAGTTTCTAGACCTTTTTCTATTAATTCATTTTTTATTAGCTCAGTTGCATATCCTTTTCCAATTCCACCTATATCAACTTGAACATTTTTATCATTGATAAAGGCAGTTTGATTTTTTTCATCAATTTCTAAGGCATCAATATTTTTATATTTTCCTGCTTCATTTAATTCTTCTTCATTCGGAAGCTTTGCATTTTTCTTATCATTTAATGCAGCTTCTCTTCGGTCAAGCCAAATTTTTAAAACTCTACCATAGCATATATTTATATCACCATCAGTTTCTTTGTACCATTTTTTTCCTTGAACCAATAAATCTATAATTTTTTTATCTAGTTTGACTTTTTTTGCACCTGCATTTTCATTTAATGTAGTAATATTATTAACTCCATTAAATTTGTCATAGTTATTGAAAAGTTTATGGTATTCTGCCATTCTCTTTTCTACTAAATCTTTGTATTTGTTAAATTCTTCTTCATTTTTGCAATAAGCTGAAAAAGTAGTTATAGTATCAAAATAATCATAGATTGTTGTTTCATATTTTTTTAATTCTTTTTTTGAATTAGACTCTACTTTTTCAGTGCTAACATTACTTTGAATAGTACTTTTTGCTTGTGGTTTTACCTTCTCAATTTTTTTATTACAAGATGAAAGTGCTAAACAAAAGCCCAGCACTACAAAACTCAATTTTATTTTTTTATTCAAAACTTAATCCCTATTATATAAATCTATAACTTTCATGTCTTTATTTACTTTTATATCTTCTTCTATTGCCCAATTTAATAAAATAGATCCTGCTATTTTTTCTCTAAATTCTTGTAGTTTATTTTCAAGTCCTAACTCATAAATCAAATCTAAAAATTGTTCATCTGCAGAATATTCATTATAATTTTCTGAAAGTCTATCTCTATCAGCGCTATCCAAATATTCCATAAAAACTTCTCTAGCAAGTTTTTTATTTACAGCCTCACGTCCTGGCATACAAACAAACTCGTCCATATTATTTTCTATATCAATATAAGACTCTTCAATATCATCATTATTATCCATATCGTCATTTATTCTTATTAAATCTAAAGTATCAAGATTTAACCAAATATTTTTTAAATATGAATTATCCCAAATTGTCCATTTTTCTACCAACCAAGAAAGATTGATAGCCTCTTTATTTCTACTCATTTTCTTTTATTTCAAAAATCACAGCCTCATATTCCCAAAGCTCTAATTTAAGATCTTCCCCCTTATTTATTTTTATATTTTCTCTTTTATATTTATCTCCACCATATTTTT